>CBIHMX010000516.1:0-2795 GCA_966211115.1 uncultured Gemmatimonadaceae bacterium
GAGCAGTATCCGGACACCCAACCTGGCGCCTAACGCTTCCGCCTCGAACTGGGGCGAGGCGCGAAAGACGGGCGCGAGTTCACGCGCCGCACGAGCGATGTTGTCGAGGCGGAGCACGTTGGTGAGTTGGTGAACGGTCCACGGCGTTCTCGCGGCAACCTACTCCTCAACTCTTCAACTGTTCAACTCCTATTGCCGGCCGCGCCACTTTCGCATGAGGCGCAACAGGCGTTCGGCGATCTCGTCGTCGATATCACCGATCCACGAGGGAAGGCGCGGTTCGTAGTGATGCTCGCAGCGCTCCCGCGGTTCCGTACCGACGCGGAACCATTCGCGGTTGGCCGTGGGGCACCACTCGCTCGCCAGCCCGCCGGTCTCGGGGTCGATATTCACCGCCACCAGTCCCTCCGGCGGATCCCAGTCGCGTCCTCGTTCGCGCCAACCGTCGCGGTAGAACCTGCCCCATGCCTGCCCGGCCATCCGTGCGCCACTCGCGGAGGGGCCCAGGGATCGCGGTGTGTCGAAGCCGAACCAGAATCCGGCCACAAGGACCGGCGTGTAGCCGACGAACCACGTGTCGGCCCCATCATTGGTGGTGCCGGTCTTGCCGGCGACCGGATCGTCGATGCCCATGGCGCGGATCACCGAGCCCGTTCCGCCGTCAACGACGCCGCGGAGCATGGACGTCATCTGGAAGGCGTCCCGGGGATCCATCGCGACCGAGAGCTCAGGCTCCGATTCATACAACACCTTGCCGTCAGCCCGCTCGATGCGCCTGACGAGTCGCGGCTTCACCTTCACGCCACCGTTGGCGAATGGCGCATAGGCCGTCACCAGTTCGAGGGGCGTCACTTCAACCGCGCCCAGCGCGATCGATGGAATCGCCTTGAGCGGACTGGAAATGCCGTTGGCGCGGGCGGCGTCGATCACGCGAGCTTCACCCACCGCGCGGCTGATACGAACGGTGGCGGTGTTCGACGATCGCATGAGCGCCCGACGCATTGTCATCGTCCCCTCGTAGTCCTCATCGTAGTTCACGGGCTTCCAGACATCACCGTTGCCCTGATCGATGAAAACGGGCTCGTCCTCGACCAGCGTCGCCGGCGTCAGGCCCGCGTCGAGTGCGGCCGCATAGACAAACGGCTTGAATGCCGAGCCGGGCTGCCGGCGAGACCGGACGGCCCGGTTGAACGCGCCGCGCACATGATTCCGTCCACCAACCATGGCGCGGATGTCACCCGTTCGCGGGTCAAGGGCCACCATCGCACCCTGCACGACGTTGGCTTCGGGATCGTCTTCATCCGACCACCATGCGACCGATTCGCGCTCAATCTCCGCCGCTCGGCGCTGGACCGTTCGCTGCGCAACACGCTGCGCGGTTGCATCCAGGGTCGTATAAACCACCACTTCAGTTCGACGTTCGTGGTGGGCGCGAAGCACCGAGTCGACCAGGGACCTGACCAGGTCGAGTGCAAACGATTCAGGTGGCTCAGGCGCACGCCACGACGCGCGCGACTTCGGCAGCGCGGCCCGGCGCGATCGCTCGAACGCCGACGCGCTCAGATACCCTTCTTCCTTCATCAGGCCAAGGACCAGATTTCGCCGCGCCATCGCGCGTCCCGGATTCCGGCGCGGCGTGTAGATCGATGGGCCTTTGGGGAGCGCAGCCAGGAGCGCTCCCTCGGAGACGGTCAGGTCCTTCACCCGCTTGCCAAACAGGTCACGCGACGCGCCCTCGACGCCGTACACACCGTTGCCGAGGTAAATCGCATTGACGTACAGCTCGAGGATTTCATCCTTGGTAAGCGCGTTCTCCATCAAGCGCGCGAGACGGAGCTCGAGGAACTTGCGGCCGAGGCTGCGGCTTCCCGTCGCGCGATCGGCGATGAACGTGCTACCTGCATCGTGATCGTCGAAAAGCCTTCACGGAACCGCAACGACGTCACGTTTCGCACAATCGCGCGTCCGACGCCACGCCAGTCGAGTCCGTGATGTTCGTAGAAGCGCCGATCTTCGGTGGCAATGAAGGCCCGCCTGACATGTAGCGGCACCATGGACAGCGGCACGTTCACGCGTCGCACCGAGTTCAACCTGCCCATCGGCTTGCCGTAGCGGTCCAGCACGCGGCTGCCTTCGGGCGGGCGGTACGCCTTCATGTCCGCCTCGGTCGGACAACCGTCGAACCCGCACGTGAGGAGCCAGGCGTCGAAGACGAGCATGAACGCGACCGCCGAAGCGAGCGCTGTCGTCAGGCGCCAGTGTCGTCGCATCCATTTCCGCGGGGGATCGTTGACATTCGCGCGGAAGAGCCGCCTGACGACGGCTAAGCGAGCCTGGAACCGAACGCGCAAGTGCGACAAGGACAGCTGGCTCCGAGCAGCGTTCCGTTCGAACGCCGCGAGAGAAGGGCTGCTATTAGATACGGAAAGGGGTGGGTGGAGTTTCCTTTTCCCCGGGAGCAAGCTGGCTACGGGTCATCCCAACCCTGGTTTCAGCCCGATCACAGCTCAAGCTACCAGCTCCGCACGATCAAAACCTCCACCCTCGCAAGGCACTCAGGGCAGTCGTGAGCGCATCGCGCTGGGTTGGTTCGGTCGTTTTCTGGAGAAGGGATTCGTAGGTCGCGATGGCGACGTCGAGCATGCCGTAGTCCTGTTCGGCACCCGCGACAGAGGCGGCATTGTCGGCCATTGCGGCAAGGGCGAGGTGATCCTCTGGGAACCGCTCGCTGACCTGCTGCCACCGGCGCACCCTGTCACGCGGGCTGGATTCGGACAGGGCCCAGAGGTGCCACG
>CBIHMX010000517.1:0-2793 GCA_966211115.1 uncultured Gemmatimonadaceae bacterium
CCAGAGGAAGATTTCGGAGCGCGACGGATTGGCGGCGACGATGGTGGCGCCAAGTTCCGTGCCGTCAATGAGCACCGGCGTCGAGTTCTGGCTGATCGCCGTCCGCCAGAGCTCCAGGCCGGACTCGATGTCGAGTCCCGCGATGACCGTTGCACCGCCGTCGATGCGACCAACCGTGAAGAGCTCGCCCCTTCCATTGAGTACCGCGGGTCCGTGCGCGACCATCCGCGGCCCGCTTCGTCTGACGATGCCGCGCCAGTCGAGGTCCACGACAACGGCCCCTTCTTCGGTGCCTGCCACGAGCACACGTTGCTGATGGGTGTGCGTCGAGGGACCCGACGGATCGGCGCACGCGAGCGCGAACGCAGCCAGAAAAGGGAGACGCCTGAGCATGGACGGAAACTCGGGGGCTGCCATGAGCAACGGCAGTGGCCCGTGCGTCCCCTCGACCCAGGTGCTACGATCTTGCCATGCGGATCAATGGGGTCAGACTCGATTGAACAGGGCAGGCCGATCGGTGCATCTGTAGTCAGGCTTCAATCGAGTCTGACCCCCATTGATAGACACTTCAACTGATTTTCAATGACTTCCGGACTTGTTTCGCTAGCGATCCTGCTGAGTGCCGCGCAAGGCCAGAACACATCGGTCGTCGTGCGGGAAGGCACATCGATGTCGGTGGCGATTTCGCCCGACGGACGCTCGCTGGTGATCGACCTGCAGGGATCGATCTGGACATTGCCCTCGTCAGGCGGCGCGGCCCGGCAAGTGACCGACGCGTACAACGACGCGCGGCATCCGGCATTTTCGCCTGACGGCCGAAGCATCGCCTTCCAGGGGTATCGCGACGGCACCTATGACATCTGGGCCGTCTCGCCGGACGGATCGAACCAGCGCCAACTCACGCGTGGTCCATTCGATGATCGTGAGCCCGCATGGTCGCACGACGGCACGCGGGTCGCGTTCTCGTCTGATCGCGGGGAGTCGATCAGCGCCGGACAGACGCAGGCGGGTTCGGGCAATTACAACATCTGGGTGCTCGATATCCGGAGCAGTCAGCTCACACAGGTGACGCGTGATCGAGCCGACGATTTCATGCCGACGTGGTCGCCTGACGACAGGGAGATCGCGTTCATTTCGACGCGCGCAGGCGGGCAGTCGATCTGGGCGATCGCACTCGATAGTGGGAATGAGCGTCGCGTGTCCGCCGAAGGCATCCGTGCCGACGCACCGTCCTGGGGCCCCGGTGGCCAGATCGTGTATCACTCGACCGGCGGCAATGGCAGTCAGCTCGAACTGGACGGTCGTGGCCTGACCGGCGACGAAAACGCGTTCCCGTTCCGGGCATCGTGGGCGTCTCCAACCGAAATCGTGTACGTGAGCGACGGGAAGATCCGCCGCCGTTCCATCGCCGGCGGCGACTCTCGTACCGTCGAGTTCTCGGCCACCCTGCCCGTGATGGCAGCGGGAAGGATGCCGGATGCATTCGCGCTACGGCGTGTGCAGGAGCGCCAGCCACGTCCCGTGAAAGGCGTGATGTCCCCCTCGATTTCGCCGGATGGGCGATCGATTGCGTTCGCGGCGTTAGGCGACCTCTGGCTGATGCCCGTCGGCGGCAAACCCGAGAACATCACCACCGATCGCTTCCTCGACACAGAGCCGGCCTGGTCACCGGACGGTCGCTATCTCGCCTGGTCCACGGATCGCGGTGGCGATCTGCTCGACCTCTGGATCCGTGACATGACCAACGGGCAGGTTCGCCGCCTGACGAGTACGGAAGGCTCGGCGATGGGCGCCGCCTGGTCGCCTGACAGTCGTCGCATCGCGTTCCTCAACGTCGACGGGGTCTGGCGGCGAGCCAGCGTGAACGTGGTCGACGTGGCAAACGGCACCGTCACGGAGATCCATGGATCGCTCTTCGGGCCGGGGAGTCCGTCCTGGTCGCGCGATGGTCAGCGCGTCCTGATCGCGGCGCTCACACCGTACTCGGGACGTTTCCGCGAAGGGACCAACCAGATTCTCTCGCTGTCCGCGAGCGGCGGCGACTCCACCTGGTACACGCCCCTTCCGCACCGGTCGATCGATTCGCGCGTCGGCAATGGGCCGGTACTGTCCCCGGACGGGTCCGGCCTGGCCGTCGTGTACGAGGGACGGTTGTCCGTGATCCCCGTCTCGGCCGCCGGCGCCCCGACCGGTGCGCCCCGGCGCCTGACGAGTGAGATCGCGTACATGCCCACCTGGACCGGCGACTCGAAGTCGATCCTCTATCAGTCGAACGACAAATTGCGCCTGGTCGACGTGGCCACCGGCCGTTCGCGCGACGTTCCCTTCGACCTGACGTACACGAAGGCATTCCCGGCCGAGCGCTACGTGATCCACGCCGGCCGCCTCGTCGACATGAAGTCCGACGCGGCGCGCGAAAACATGGACGTCGTCATCAACGGCGGGTACATCGAGTCGGTCGAGCCCCACCGGGATGCGACGCATAACGGCGTCCGTGTGGTGGATGCCGGGGCCCGGACGGTCATGCCCGGCCTCATCGAATACCACTCTCACATGCAGAAGGACCTGGGTGAGGCCCACGAGCGAGCGGCTCTCGCGTTCGGCATCACCACCGTTCGCAGTCCGGGAAGCACGCCGTACGAGGGTGTGGAGGACCGTGAAGCCGTCGACGCCGGCGTCCGGATCGGCCCGCGCGTCATAGCCGCCGGCTACTTGATGGAATGGCAGCGCGTGTACTACAAGATGGCGGTCGCCATCGTCGACTCCACTCATCTCGAGATGGAACTGGCGCGA
>CBIHMX010000518.1:0-2790 GCA_966211115.1 uncultured Gemmatimonadaceae bacterium
CGGGCGACCCGGTGGGAACCGTTGTCGTACCGCGGTCGACTCGCGTCAGGCAGGCGCGCGCGGACCGGATCTGGGTGACTGAGACGGACAACGATGGATTGTCGAGCGTCGTTCGGTACCGAGTGGCCGGGCTCCAGTGCGGACGGCCTGGCTGCTGATGCGTCAAGCCTGAACGTGCAAAACGCCGCCCACGAGTGAGCGACGTTCCAAAGAGAACTGGGGCGGCTGGATTCGAACCAGCGACTTCCTGATTAACAGTCAGGCGCTCTGCCAGCTGAGCTACACCCCAAGAGCCGCCTGATTCCGGCGGAGTACAAATTTCGCCCCGCAGCACCCTTCGAGGCAACTGGCGGACTGGCTGTGACTTACGTCCCCTGGCCGGTCGCGGTCGCTACCGCGCGTACTTGCCCCGTTGCACCTTGGCTCCATTGGGACAGCACCCAAGCAAACTCCGCGCCGTCGAAGTTTCACGCCTTTCTTCACGTCCGTCTTCACGCAGTCTTTCACGTCCGTCTTCACGCAGTCTTTCACGCCGCTCTTCGCGCACTGTTGAAATGCGTGAACAGGACCGTGAAATGCGACGTGAATAGGAACGTGAAATGCGACGTGAATAGGAGCGTGTAAACGCGTGGGTTATCTCACACGGCATCTGAGCTACTTCCGGACGTTGGTTGCGGTCATTCCTTCCTTCATGGCATCCGAGTCACGAGGCGGGTGCCGAGCTGGTACGTTCCTGAATCCTCCCGCCTCCGGTCTGGGCATGAGCGCGACGACGAAACGCATCGAATCGGTCGACATCCTGCGCGGCATCGTGATGGTCATCATGGCACTCGACCACACGCGCGACTTCTTCGGCACGTTCGGCATCAACCCGCAGAACCTCGAAATCACGACAGTCCCGCTCTTCTTCACACGCTTCGTCACGCACATCTGTGCGCCGACTTTCTTCTTGCTGACGGGCACCGGCGCCGGCCTGGCGAGCGCGTCGCGATCGACGACCCAGCTCTCGCGCTACCTCATCGTCCGCGGCCTGCTCCTCATCATCCTCGAGGTCACCCTCCTGCGCGACCTGGCCTACCAGTTCAATTTCGACTACCAGGTAACCCTGCTGCTCGTGATCTGGGCGTTAGGCTGGGCCATGATCTTCCTCGGCCTCATCGCTTTCCTCCCCGTGCCGGCCATCGCCGCCATCGGCCTGGTGATGATCCTTGGACACAACGCGCTGGACGGTGTGCAGTGGAATCACTGGCTCTGGAACATCCTGCACCGACCGGGATTCGTTCTGCAGGGCGATCACACGGTTTTCGCCGCGTATCCCCTCATTGCTTGGTTAGGCGTGACCGCCGTCGGGTATGCCCTGGCGCAGGTGTATCGGTGGGATCCGGACCGCCGCCGCCGTTTCCTGACGACCACCGGCCTGGCCTGCATCGCTGCCTTCGTCGTCCTGCGCGCGTCCAACGTCTACGGTGACCCGGTGCCATGGACAACGCGCGACACGACTGCGTTCACGATCCTTTCGTTCCTCAACCCGAACAAATATCCGCCTTCCCTGCTCTTCCTCCTGATGACGCTCGGCCCGGCGCTCCTGATCCTGCGCTCGGTCGATCGCAACGTGCCACGGTGGCTCAGACCGGCGCTGGTCTATGGAAGGGTGCCATTCTTCTACTACTTCGCGCACTTCGCGCTGATTCACCTGCTCGCGGCGCTCACCGCACTGGTCCGCAACGGATCGATGCACTGGCTGTTCGAGTCGCCGAACCTCGGCGCGTATCCCTTCACGCCTCCCCCCGACTGGGGTTTCTCACTACCGGTCGTCTACGCCGTGTGGATCAGCGTCGTGCTCGTACTCTACTGGCCATGTAGAAAGATGGCCGAGTTGAAGGCGACCGGCAGACACCCCTGGCTCAGCTACCTGTAAATGCTTATACCCTCACATCCTTCAACGACGTTACGTCTCACGTGATCGGCGCACTGAGCAAGCTCCGCGTAAATTCGCAAAATCCGCGAAGACTCGCTTCTCCAGCAGTTGCCCCACCGCGCCAATCCGCCCGCGAATGGAACCATACCTAACGGTGACCACGGTCCCGCATGACGTCTCGAAACTCCAGCCAGCGCTGGTGACTCGTCTTCACCCGCGCTCCCGTCGACAGCACGATCACGTGATCGCCGCGCGTGTCGTGCACGATCTCCCGCACACGATCCAGGTTCACGATCGCTGAGCGATGCACCCGGGCGAAGTGTCGTGGATTCAATCGCTCCTCCAGCACGTGCATGCGCTCACGGTACAGGCACGACCGCCCGCGCATGTGCAGCCGCACGTAATACGTCTCCGCCTGGATCCAGTCGATGTCATCGACTTTGATAACGAGATCGCGCATGCCGACGCGGACCAGTAATTCGCTGAGATAACCGGCGTCAGCGGACGGCTCGACCGCCGCCGCACGCAATGCAGCCAGCCACTCGCCACCCTTCGCGAGTTGCTCACGTGCCCGGCCGAGCGCTTCATCGAGCCGAGTGGCCTGCACGGGCTTGAGGAGGTAATCGAGTGCGCGAACTCGGAAGGCATCGATCGCAAACCGGTCGAACGCGGTCACGAACACGACATAGGGCGCATCCCTGGTCTCGAGCCGGGAGACGACGCCAAATCCATCGATCCCCGGCATCCGGATGTCGAGCAGCAGGACGTCCGGCTTGACGCGGCGCACCGCCTCAAGTGCTTCCGACCCATTGGCACACGTAGCGACGTCGAGGTTGTCGCGACGTGTGCCAATGGGTCGGAAGCACTTGAGG
>CBIHMX010000519.1:0-2780 GCA_966211115.1 uncultured Gemmatimonadaceae bacterium
GCCGAGTTCGCGCGGGCGAATGGCATGTCGTCGTCATCACACGCGGTGTACCCTGCCGCCCTGTCCGGCCTGCACGGTACCGAACATACCACCGGCACGAGCCGCCGCGGGTTCTCGCCGAAAGTGGCCACGCTGTCGCGAAGCTATGATGACGTCGCACAGCTCTGGGGGAAGTCCGGGATGACGTTCACGCCCACGCTGGCGTTAGGCGGTGGCACGATGGCGCGCATGGTCGCCGCCGATACCACGCTGCGGTCTGACGCCCGCTTCGCCCTGTATCCTGCCTGGCTGAGCCGGCAGGTGACCGGCGGCGGCCGGGCCGGTGGGCGAGGCGGTCGCGGAGGTGGTCGAGGCGGAGGCGCGAACCAGGGCGCCATCGATGCCATGATCGTCAACGCACAGAACGCTGGTGCACTCGTCGTCGCCGGAACAGATACGCCGAACGCCGCCAACGTGCAGGCCGAGGTGATCGCCTATGTGGCCGCCGGCATGACGCCATTCGAGGCACTCAAGACCGCAACCGTCAACTCGGCGCAGGCGCTGCGGCTGAATGTCGGCACCGTGGAAGCCGGTCGATTGGCGGACCTGGTCATCCTCGATGGAAACCCGCTCCAGGACATCACCGCGACCTACCGTGTGGTCAGCGTGGTCGCCAACGGTGTGCTCAGGACACGGGAGAGCCTTTTGGGCCGGGAATAGGGAATCGGGAATCGGGAATCGGGAATCGGGACAGGATCGCCGCCCCATCCCTTCGGCTCGGCGCTGAAACCGTCGGTGTGTCACGGCATTGAAACCCGCGTCCCCAACCCGCTGTCCTATAGACAACCTGTAGGACAACGGAGGTGCGTGTGCGCATCGTGACCTGGCTGGTGTTGGGCGCCTTTCCCGCCATTGCCCTGGGGCAAGGGACCAGCGCCGATGGTCGTCGAACCGATCTCGCGGCATTCCGCCGAGACTTCTTCACCATGGACAGTTCGTACTCGGCAGCCAACCGCGCCACCGCCGTGTCGCGACTCGCCAGGCTGGAAGCTGATGCACCGGGGCTGACCGCTGTGCAATTCGAACTCGAGCTGGCACGCATCGTGGCGCTCGCCGACAATGGCCATACCAATTCACCCGGCACGCTCCGTTCGCGGCGCTACAATCGCATCCCGCTCCGGCTGATTCCACTTGGCGAGGATTTCTACGTCGCGCGGGCCGATACGTCGCTGGAGGACTTGTTAGGCGCCCGTCTGGTCGCCATCGATGGAAAACCCATCCGGGACGTACGGCTGATCGGCCACAGCCTGTGGGGCGGAACGCCAGCCTGGCGCGACCGCCAGCTTCCCTTCCTGCTCGAGTCGCCCGAGCAGATGCAGGCACTGGGCGTGGCAAGCCAACCAAGCTCGGCGACCTATCGATTCGAACTGCGGGGGCGCACGATCGAACGCCGCGTCGCCGCACGCCCGCCCGAGGCGCAACGCGAAGCCGCGGGTACGTCGCGATGGTTGTACGCCGATCCGCTGACCACCGACGACGGCGCGTGGAAACACGTCGCGTCACCAGCTCGCGCCCCATGGGCATTCCAGGAAATCCAGAAGTTGTTCCGCACGCGGGTGGATACCGCGCTCGATGCAGTGGTCGTTCAGATGCGCGCCAACTTCAGCGGCGCCTCCCAGGACATCGGGGAGTTCATGCGCGCTGCCACCGACGAAATCCGCCGCGTGCGCCCAAGGCACATCGTGCTCGACATCCGCACCAACGGCGGTGGCGACTTGAACAACACGCGTGACTTCGTGAAGTCACTGCCCCAGCTCGTGCCCGGCCAGATCTTCGTCCTGACGAGTCCGTGGACGTTTTCCGCTGCCATTTCGACGACCGGTTACCTGAAGCAGGCCGGCGGCGATCGCGTGACCATCGTCGGTGAAATGGTCGGTGACCGTCTCGAGTTCTGGGCCGAAGGGCGCCTCGCACGCTTGCCTGCTTCTGGAGCCGCGATGTCGTACTCGACGCAGCGCCACGATTACAAAACGGGTTGCAAGCCCTACACGGACTGCCACGGGCCTGTGGTTCGCAACCCTATCGCGGTACCTTCGCTGGCGCCCGACATCCTGGCGCCGATAACGATCGAATCACTGATCGCCGGGCGTGACCCGGGCATGGAGGCTGTTCAGGCGGCGACACGGAAAGGCGGAGGGTGAATCACAGTGCGCGTTCGAGGATCCAGCGCACGCCCTCGGCATCGACCGGACGCGGATTCGGGAACTTTATCCCCATGATCAGCCCGGCCGCTTCGTCGATCCCTTCCGCGGTGAATCCGAGAGATCCGAGAGGACGGATGCCGATGCGCCGGCTCAGGTTGAGCAGCGCGTCGGCCGCGTCGGCGACGCCTAACGCGTCGGCCATGCGCGCCATCGCCTCGGGTGCCGCCGGCGCGTTCCAGGCGGTCACCCACGGGACCAGCGCCGCGTGCGCCTCGGCGTGGTTCAAGCCGAACCGGCCGCCCATGACGTGCGCCAGTTTGTGCTCGAGTCCCATGGACGTCATGTCGAGTGCGCGACCGGCGAAATGCGCGCCAAGCAGCGCCTCCGATCTGGCGGGCAGATCGTCAGGCGCGGCGACGACGATAGGCAGGCTCCGGGCCAGCTTCTGAAGTCCCTGCAAAGCAAAGCCTGACGTCACCGGCCCGTACTCCGGGGCGTATTCCGCCTCCACGCAGTGGGCGATGGCGTTCATCCCGCTGGCGGCGCTCACGGCGGGGGTGAGCCCATACGTCAGTTCCGGGTCATACAGTACCAGGC
>CBIHMX010000520.1:0-2779 GCA_966211115.1 uncultured Gemmatimonadaceae bacterium
TGAGCTCGTCGCCATCCCACACGGCGAACGTGTACTCCGTATGGAGCGACGCGCGCCGGCCATGTCCCGCCTGCGCGTATATCAACACGGCGTCGATGCAACGCGGCGCGGTTTTCCACTTCCACCATGCTGCGCGGTGCGGTTCCACCCCGTACGTCGAATCTCGTCTTTTGAGCATGAGCCCTTCGACGCCGGTTTCGCGCGCCCTGGTGTACGCACCCCGGACATCGTCCCAGTTCTCCGCCGGAAGAACGGGTGAGACGATGAGCCTTTGCTCCCGCGCAACGGCGTCCCGATCCGGATCGAAGAGGTCGCCGTGAACGTCGATGGCTGCGGTGGCAGGCGCCGGCAGGGCGGCAACGAGACGTTCGAGTCGTTCGCGGCGCGACAAGAGCGGATGTTCACGTATATCAGCTCCGCCGACTTCGAGCAGGTCGTACACGACGAGTGCGACGGGTACGTCGGCCAGGAGCTGCGGTGTGAGTTGCTGCCGTCCGATGCGTCGTTGTAGTCGTGAAAACGGCAACGCGGAGTCGTGCTGCCAGGCCAGAATGTCGCCATCGATCACCGTACCGTCTGGCAACGTCTCGGCGGCTTCGACCAGTTCCGGAAACCGTGACGTCAGCAATTCTTCCGTGCGACTCCAGATGAAGACGTGACCGCCCCGGTGAATGACCTGCACCCGGACGCCATCCCACATCCACTCGACCTGCCAATCGGTTGCGTCACCTAACGATTCGAGCTGCTCGTCGAGCGCGTGGGCAAGGAAGAAGGGATATGGCTGCGAGACGACCGCGTCCCCGTCATCGGCTGCCCTCAAGCGGTCGAACGATTCCCGGCTCGGCGTCCACGGCCCATTCAGCCGATGGGCGAGAATGGTACCTGGTATGCCGGTGGCCTGCGACAGCGCGCGAACGACAAGGCTCTGAGAGACGCCCATCCGCAGTTCACCGGTGACAAGCTTGTTGAACACGAAGCGTTCCATGCCGTCGAGCTCGAGCCACGCGCGCGTCATGGCGATGCGCTGCTCACTTTCCGTGGATTTCGCGACGGGAAGGATCCGTGCTTCGATCCATTCATGCAGCGGCACGTCGAGAGGGGCTTCGCTCGCCGCCAACAACAGTGAAACGGTTTCGGCGAGATCACCGACCGCGGCGTAACACTCATCGAACATCCAGGCGGGCACATCGGCGACTTCCATTGCCCAGGCGGCGAGTCGCCGGATCGGGATGATGCGCTTCGGTCGATGGCCACTCAGGAACCAGAGCGCCCATGCAGCGTCGGATGCGTTGGTGTGCGCGAAGTACTCGGCCATCGCAGTGACCCTGACGCTGGTCATCGCCGTGTCGTCCAGTATCGTGACGAGCCGCGCGAAACGCCTCACCCGTTGGCCTCTTCGGTCGCATCGGGCGCTGGGTCTTCCGCAGGCTCGCTGTCATCGAGCTCTCCTTTCCACGCTGTAGCGACCATGCGGGCATCGACGTCGTGTTCAGTGAGCCAGCGTACGAGTGACTCGCGATAACCGTGCGTCACGAGGACCCGTTCAGCTCCCGTGGCGCGGATCGTGTCGAGCAGCGATGGCCAGTCCACGTGATCCGAAAGTGCGAAGCCACGATCGACGGTCCGCCTCCGCCGCATCCCCCTGATGCTCATCCAGCCTGACGCGAATGCCGCCGAGATCGCGCCGAAGCGCCTGAGCCATAACGATCCGGCGGCCGAGGGCGGGGCGATCACGAGCGCTCCGGTCCAGTCCTGGTCGCGCGGCATCGCGCTCGCCCGCCTGCTTTCGAGCAAGGCGACGCCGCTGTCCCGGTAGTCGGCGTTCAGTCGTTCCACCGCGCCATGGGTGAAGACCGGACCGGCTGGCGCGTGTCGCAGGCCATTCAGCAGCCGCTGCGCCTTGCCTAACGCGTAGGCAAAGATGACCGACGTGATCCCGATGGCGGCGTTGTCGCGCCACCACTCGTGGATGGCCGTGAACGTGTCCTGCTGCGGCCGCCACCGGTAGATCGGCAGGCCGAACGTGGATTCGGTGATGAACGTATGGCAGCGCACGAGCTCGAACGGCGCGCATGTCTCGTCCGGTTCCACCTTGTAGTCGCCGGACACGACCCAGACCTCGCCCTTGTACTCGACCCGGATCTGCGATGAACCGAGTATGTGGCCGGCTGGGTGCAGTGAGACCTTCACCTCGTTCAGTGTGACGCGTTCGCCGTAATCGATCGGCGTGATGGCTGCGTCAGCGCCGAGCCGCGTGCGGAGGACGCGTTCCCCCGACCGGGCCGCGATGTAGTGCAGCGATCCCGGCCGCGCGTGATCGCCGTGGGCGTGAGTGATGATCGCGCGCTCAACCGGAAGCCAGGGATCGATATGAAAATCGCCGGCCTCGCAGTACAAGCCGCGGTCGGTGGATTGAAGCAGCATTGGCAAGCTCCGGGTGACCTTAGACAGAAGGTATCCCGCGTGCCACCTTTGCCAGCATGTATGCAACTCCCGACCCGCTGTCCCCACCGGTCGATCTGGCCCGCGACCACGTGCTTGGTCCGCCTGACGCCGAGATTACGCTGGTCGAGTTCGGCAGTTATGCGTGCCCCCGGTGTCACGTGGTGCACGAAATCATCGAAGAGTTGCGCAGCCGGTTTGGTGACCGAATGCGGTATGTGTTCCGGCACTTGCCGATTGCAGGCAGCGATGCCGCGGTGCCTGCCGCCGAGCTGGCGGAATATGCAGCCGAATCGAATGGCCGGTTCTGGGAGGTTCACGAAGCACTGATGGAGCG
>CBIHMX010000521.1:0-2779 GCA_966211115.1 uncultured Gemmatimonadaceae bacterium
CCGTGCCACGGAGAGGATCTCGCCGGTCCGCGCGTCGCGGATGAGGGCTGCCCGCGCCGACGCTCCGTTCCACGTCACGCGCACGCGTCCATTGGCGAGGCGTGTGACAAGAGGCGCTGCATCGGCGCCTGACGAGCGCAGCTCCACCTGACGGCCGCGAGCTGACAGTTGCAGGCGATCCAGGCTCGCGCTGCCTAACCGGGAGAGCGGGAGCACGAAGGCGAACGTCTCATCATCACCAGCGGGTGAATCCGCGACACGGTCGCCGGCGAAGCTGATCGAGAACAGCGACTCACCCGAGGCACCAAGGCCGGTCAACCGGTGCGGGCCGCTGCGCACGGGCAGCGACGCCGGAGCATCCACCTCGAAGCCGGGTTCGAGCACCACGCGCCCCTGCTCGATCCGCCCCCAGACGAGGAGGCCGCGCTCGCGGCGAGCGGATGTCACCGCGCCTGCCCTCACCGGGTAGGCCGTGCGGAAGTTCAGGATCGCTTCGTACGTGTAGTCGCTGATCCAGCTCGGGTCGCAGTAGGACATGAGGTCGCGCATCGCCGGCATCTTCAGCGCACCGGTCGCGACGTCGTAGCCGAAGGCGCCGATGGTCGCACCGGAGTACGGGAACTGGTTGTCGACGCCGGAAGGTCCACCGCAGGGAGCATGCAAGCGGCCGAAGTTGTGTCCCAGTTCGTGGGCCATCACTTCGTACGCACTGGGCTGGTGATCCCAACCGATGGCGGTCGGCGCGCCGATGTATCCAAGGCCGGCGACGCCTGACGTGTAACCAACCCTGACCACGCCGTAATACGCTCTCGACGATCCCTCGGCCACGCGAACCGCGTTCAACTCGCTGAGCAACGTCGTCCAGTTCGTGCCACCCGACTGTAGCTCGCCGCCGGTAAACAGGTACGGCTGGCGGATGTCGGCATCGACGGACGGGATGGGAAACATCCGCGTCGTCGGCGTAATGAAACTCGCCTTGTTCGATTCGCTCACCCGACCCGTATCACCGCGTGCGGCCTGTATGACGGGAACGAGCCGCACGCCGAGCGGGGGCACGGTGCGAATGTCCAGCGCGACTGGCGACCCACCGGACGGCAACGAGTTGTCGGACTCGTTGGATTCCGCCACGGCGTTGGTGGGATCGACATCGACCAGCATCCGCAACCCGGGCTGCAACAGTTCCCCCGACACCGGTGCATTCCATGTCGAGCCGAGCTGCGATTCGTCGAGGCTCAACGGCACCGAAGCCGATGGCGGCGGAATAACGACCGTGCTCACGAGCGTGGCGCCGTTGTAGAACCGCGCGCGCACCGATGGAAGCGAGCTGTTGGCGGCGCTCGCGCGTACAAACACGCGGAGCAGGCCATCACGGCCGGCGACCAATGGCACGTCGCCGGCGAACGTCTGCACCGCCTGGGTGATGTACGCGCCATCGATGCAGAGATTGAGGCCGGCAGCGCCTGACGAGTAGGTCACGGTCGCGGTGGCCGCCTGTCCGGGTGGCACAGTGACCAGTTGGGTCGTTTGCACCGGTGCTACGACGTCGCAGGACATGTTGACCGGAGCGGCGCTGATCGTGTACGTGCCCGCCGGGATGCCGCTCAGGACCTTGCTGGCGGAAACGAGCGCGTTGTACCCAGCAGGCCCGGCGACGGTGACGGAGCCGGCCACTCCCTGGGGAAGGCCGAGCAACTGGACGTTGAGGGCGGTGCCGGCCGACGAATATGAGACATCCACAGCGACGGGTTGGGCCGACGGTGTGATGGTGACCTGCTTGCTGTTCGGGGTGGGGACGAAAACCGAACCCTGCGACACGTTCGACGCGGCGACGGTATACACACCGGGTGACAGGTTGCCGAGTACCGTCGACCACGACGTGACCGACTGGGAGTACTCGCCGGGCCCGGTGACGATCAGGATCGCATTCTCCCCTTCGGGGAGTCCGCTGACGTTGATAGCGATGGATCCCGTGGCGATCTGATAGGCGACCTGGACCTGCGTTGGTGCGGCCTTCGCCGATACCTGGATCAGTTGCGCGCTCTGGGTGGCGAAGTACGTGGCCGTCGACGTGGCGAGTTCGCGGGCGTCGACCAGGTACTGTCCGGGTTCGAGTCCTGAGAGGCTTACGCTTTCGGTAATCGTGCGACTGTAGCCATTTGGCCCGGTGAGTGTCACGGGTGCCTGAGTGTCGTCAGGCAAGCCGGCGAGCGTGACCGCGACTGAACCGGTAGCCAACGCGTAGACGACCCCCGACGCGGTGACCGCGTCGCCGTCCACGTCGATGGCCTGGCTCGGTGGTGCTCCGGCCCAGGCGGACCCTTCGTACCAGACCTCGTTGACGGTGATGACGTACGTGCCGCTTGTGAGCGCCGACAAGGTGGTGCCTGACGAGAGTGAGCGGGCAAATCCGTCGGGGCCATTGACGGTCACACTGGCGGTGGCGCCGGACGGAAGGCCGCTGATGGCGATCGCCAGCGACCCTTGCGGTTCAGGCGCGGCGGGATCGTCGCCTGACGAGCAGGCGGCGAGGGTCAGCATAACGAGTGCGGCGCAGACCGTCCTCGTGGCGTTCAGTCGAGCGATGAGTTTCGGCATCCGGCTTCGAGTGCGGCCCGCGTCTCTTTCCTGCTCCAGAGACGCGCTGCTGAGGATGCACGCAACTCCCTACGGCGCAAGAGTTTCGGCTAATCCGAATCATGTGCGTTGTTGCGGATGAGGCTGGTGATGGGGGACACGAAAGGGCACGGGGCGCGGGGCACGGGGCTTGGAACCCGAGGCT
>CBIHMX010000522.1:0-2774 GCA_966211115.1 uncultured Gemmatimonadaceae bacterium
GAGAACGTGCCGCTGGACGAGATCCTCATCGAAGATCCGTCGATCGCGTCGCCGCGTCGCGAGGAATTCGCGAATTTCCTCTGGGAACGACGGCAGCGCAAAGGCATGAGCCTCGCCGAAGCTTCGCGACGGCTGTACAACCCCAACTATTACGGCTGCGTGATGGTCGCCACCGGACAGGCAGACGCCATGCTCTCCGGCGCGACGACCACGTATCCGGAGACGCTGCGGCCCGCGCTCGAGGTGATCGGCGCGCATTCCAAGGCGGGCCTGGTGAGCGGCATGTACATGCTGGTGTTCGAGCGGCGCGTGGTCTTCTGCGCTGACACCACGGTGAACTTTCAACCCAACTCGGAGCAACTGGCCCAGATCGGTTATGCCGCGGCCCGGATCGTGCGCACGCTGGGCGAGGTACCGCGGGTGGCGATGCTGTCGTTCTCGAATTTCGGCTCGGTGAGGGGTGAAGAATCGGCTCGCGTGGCCAAAGCGGTCGAGCTGTTACGCCAGCGCGATCCGAGCCTCATGGTGGACGGCGAGATGCAGGCCGACACCGCGGTCGACGCCCAGACGCTCACGGAATCGTTCCCGTTCAGTGCCTTGAAAGACCCTGCCAACGTGTTGATATTCCCGAACTTGAGTGCCGGCAACATCGCCTACAAGCTGCTGCATCACCTGGGCGGCGCGGCGGCGATCGGCCCGATCCTCGTGGGCATGGCCAAGCCCGTCCACGTGCTGGAGCAGGGTGCCGATGTTCAGGACATTGTGAACATGGCGGCAGTGGCCGTGATGGACGCACAGGATCGCGCCCGACCGCCGGCCGAACGACCCGCTCCAACGCCGCCCGGCGTTTTTTCCATCCACACCCTTTAACTCAGGTTCGTATTCCCCATGGCAACCCAGACCCAGCCCACTGTCGCGACGACCAAGGGCGCTGGCCAGCAGCTCTCGGCGCAGGGACTATCGCCGAACGGCACGGTGCACTGGAATCTCGTCTCATCCTCGCTGATCGAATCGGCCATCCGTCGCGGCGAAGGCACGCTGGCCGACATGGGCCCGTTCGTGGCCACGACCGCGCCGCACACGGGCCGATCCCCTAACGACAAGTTCGTGGTACGCGAGCCGGGCACCGAGGGCGACGTGGACTGGGGCAAGGTCAACCAGCCGATCAGCGCCGAGCACTTCGACCGGCTGCTGGGGGACGTGAAGCAGTACCTGAACGGCCTCGACGAACTGTACGTGCAGGACCTGTTCTGCGGCGCGGATGAAAACCACCGGTTGAGCGTGCGCTACGTGACGCCTAACGCGTGGCATGCGGCGTTCGTGCGGAACATGTTCATCCGCCCGGAACCGTCGGTACTGGCCGGCTTCGACCCGAATTTCACGGTGCTGCACGCGCCGGAGTTCCACGCCACGCCGGAAACACACGGGACGCGGTCCGGCACGTTCATCGTGCTGCACCTGGCCAGGCGGATGATCCTCATCGGCGGGACGCGGTACGCCGGTGAGTTGAAGAAGGCGATGTTCACCGTGATGAACTACCTGATGCCGAAGGACGGCGTGCTCTCCATGCACTGCTCGGCCAACATCGGCTCCGGCGGCGACACCGCGCTGTTCTTCGGCCTGTCCGGCACGGGCAAGACGACGCTGTCCGCGGATCCCGAACGCTCGCTGATCGGCGACGACGAACACGGATGGTCGGACCGCGGCGTCTTCAACTACGAAGGCGGCTGTTACGCCAAGGTGATCAACCTGTCGGCCGAACACGAACCCGACATCTACCAGACGACGCAGATGTTCGGGACGATCCTCGAGAACGTGGTGCTCGACCCGTACACGCGGCGCGTGCAGTTCGCCGACCAGTCGATCACCGAGAACACGCGCGCGTCATACCCGCTGCCGTACATCCGGAATCATGTGCCGAATGGCCGGGGCGGACATCCGAAGAACATCGTGTTCCTCACCGCCGACGCATTCGGGGTCCTTCCGCCGATCGCGAAGCTCACGCGCGAGCAGGCGATGTACTACTTCATGTCAGGTTACACCGCCAAGGTCGCGGGAACGGAACGCGGCGTCACCGAACCGCAGGCCACGTTCAGCTCCTGCTTCGGTGCAGTGTTCCTCGTCTGGCATCCGACCAAGTACGCCGACATGCTCGGCCAGCTGATCGACAAGCACGGCGCGGACGTCTGGCTCGTCAACACTGGCTGGAGCGGCGGCGCTTACGGAACCGGTTCGCGCATGAAGCTGTCGTACACGCGCGCCATGGTTCGCTCCGTGTTGTCCGGTGAATTGCGCGGAGTGAAGACGGAAGTGCACCCGGTCTTCGGTCTCGCGATGCCGACGGCGTGCGCGGACGTGCCCGCGGACGTGCTGAACCCGCGCAACACGTGGAGCGACAAGGCAGCCTACGATGCGCAGGCGCAAAAGCTGGCGGACATGTTCCGGAAGAACTTCGAGAAGTTCGGGAATGTCGATGCCCGGATTTCAGCGGCGGGACCCGGATAAGCGACGAGTTTTCGCGGGACGGCAGATAAGAGCGGATAGGTCAACGGACTGAAAAGCGAGTTTTCGCGGGACGGCAGATAAGAGCGGATAGGTCAACTGACTGAAAAGCGAGTTTTCGCGAATTTGCGCGGATAAGGTCAAAGGCACTTGTGGGGGACCCGCACGGGTGAGACTCGTTGCGGGTTCTTCGCTTTCGACTCCCGACGACGCACTAGATTTTCGAACCACCTGTTTTGCTAGCTGTTGATTCGCAAAATCCGCGCAGACTC
>CBIHMX010000523.1:0-2767 GCA_966211115.1 uncultured Gemmatimonadaceae bacterium
GTAGAGCTTCGGGCTATTGGTTATGAACCGAGACAGGTTGCCGTTGATGTTAGCGAGGACGGCCCAACTAGAATCGACATGTCCTTGGCACGCGCGGTTTCCCTCGAACGCGTCAACGTCCGGGCAAAGTTATCAGAAAAAGCCCTTGAACTGCTCGAGTATCGTCGTACCCGAGGAGCAACGTCAGGCTATTTCATGCAGCCGGAAGAAATACAACGAAGGCCGCAGGAGCAATCGATGGCCCGACTTATCGAAGGTTTGCCCGGTGTGCGCGTTGACTGTAAGTACCCTCACGACTGTACCGTGACAATGCTTCGACCGAGCAGCCACGTCTCGACCCGGGGCCGCGAAGTATGTGTTCCATCGTTGTACGTCGATGGTCGGCGGGACCAGAGCGATGACTTCAACTTCCTCGACGCAAAGCACATCCTGGCAGTCGAGGTCTACCCGAGAGAAGTCGGGCGCCCGCTGGAGTTCACAGACTTGCACAACAACTGCGGCGCCGTGGCTTTCTGGACACGACGGCAATAGGACGTCCATCATGTGTCGATGTCGCCGTCTCTTTCGGATTCGGCGCGGGCAGACGCAACGATCAATCATTCGATGAGGTTCCTCCCGCGTTACACGTATCACGCCTTGATGTCTGCGCTCATGTTCGCGTCCGCGGTTTCGGCGCAGGGGCCTGTGACGGTGAGCGGCACGGTCGTGAATGAGTCATCGCGTCCCATGCAGCATGTCCTGGTGGTCCTCGATCCTGCGGGCCCGGCGAGGCAGTTGCGCACCGACCGTGACGGCCGATTCGGTTTTGTCGGAGTTCCGGCCGGCTCGTACCTGATACGCATGACACGGATCGGCTTCGCGGCCGAGGAACGGCGCATCGAAGTCGGCGCCGGCGGAGTGAATATCGACGTCACGCTCCGGCGCCTGACGCGGCTCGATCCAACCGTGGTTACGGCGACGCGAACGGGCATTTATGGGTCGGTGATCAGCATCGATTCCCTCCTCCCCGTGCCCGGCGCGCGTGTCGAGATCATCGGTGCGCGAAAGGCCGACTCAACCAACGCGTCAGGCGTCTTCAACTTCCCGGACGTAAAGGCCGGCTCGTACATCGTTCGCATCAAGCACCCCTCGTTTGACTCGCGGAATTTCTCGGTCGTCGTCCCGCCCGATGCCGGAACGGAGCTGGACGTCGTCATGGAGCGAGGCCGGGTGAGCCGCGATGCGCATATGGAGATGCTGTATCGCGAGATGGATACCCGCGTGACGTTCCGAGGCAACCATTCGGCGTTCGTGACCCGCGAGACGCTCAAGGGACGGGAAAAGATGAATCTCGATGCCGCCCTGCAGTATGCTCCGGAGTACGCGCAAAAGGGATTCATCATCCAGTCCGATGTCTGCGTCTTCGTGGATGGAATTCCCCGGCCCGGCGCCACCCTGCGCGACTTTGCGCCCGAAGACATCGAGGCGGTGGAGCTGTACGGAGGCCGCAAACGCGACCTGATCGCCAACCTGAACAGGGAACTCGCTCGCATGGATCCATCGGGCTCGTTGCGCGATCGCTGGCCCGATTCCAGCAAGGATTGGACTGAGTCGGCACGGCCTTGCGGACTGCCGTTGACACCGGGCGAGGCCGCGTTAGGCAGCAATGCCGTGAAGGTCAAATTCGCCGTGGTCTGGCTCAGGCGTTAGGTGCTCCCTGGCCGCGACCAGGCGTGGCTGCACCGGCGCCGAGCAACAAAACCGGAGTCGATCCCGCGACAACGGCGGATCGCGCGAATCGGACAGCAACGAATGAGCGGTCACGCGTCGCGATCATCCAGGAACGCGCGTGTCAAGTGCCCTGTTACCATGCAGTTACGTCAGGCGCCGACGTCAGGAAAATTCACGAAATCGACCCCTCATCCGTTATATTCAGAATCGTGATTTTCGGTCTTCCATAAGGAGCTCGGGAAATGGGCATTTCGTATCGATCGATGACCGGCGCCGCGGTCCCCGTCCGCACGGGCGTGGAACGGGCAACCCTCATCCGACGGACCTACCTGCTGGTCCTTGCCAGCATCTTCGTCACGATGGGTGGCACGTGGTTTTCGCTGAATACGCCGCCCGTGCTCAACTGGGCCGCCCGGCACCCGATCATCACCATGATCGGCATGTTCCTGCCGCTGATCGGCGCGATGAAGTTCCGGCAGGTCTTCCCGACCAACATCGGGCTCGTGTTCCTGTTCACGTTCATCGAAGGGATCTTCATTTCGCCCTTCATCTACGTGTTGGGCCAAACGCAGCCGGGGGTGGTCGGCCAGGCGGCACTCCTCACCGGCGTCACCTTCGGTGCGCTGACGCTCTACGCGTTCACCAGCCGCAAGGATTTCAGCGCCTGGGGTGGATTCTTCACCATCGGCCTCGTCGTCCTGATCGTGACGTCGCTGCTCAACATGTTCTTCCAGAACCCGACGGCCTCGCTATGGATCGCCGGCGCAACGGTGTTCGTATTCGGCGGCCTGCTGATTTTCGACACCTGGCGCCTGAAGAACGTGTACGGTCCGGATGACTACGTTCAGGCGGCCGTCGCGATCTATCTCGACCTGCTGAACATGTTCCTCGCCATCCTGTCCCTACTGGGCGGTCGGAGACAGTGAGGGGTCGTGAGGTCGTGAGGTCGTGAGGTCGTGAGGTCGTGAGGTCGTGAGATCGTGAGATCGTGAGGTCGTGAGGTCGTGAGATCGTGAGATCGTGAGATCGTGAGATCGTGAGATCGTGAGATCGTGAG
>CBIHMX010000524.1:0-2764 GCA_966211115.1 uncultured Gemmatimonadaceae bacterium
TCGTTGTAGGCGGTGGTGCGGGAGAGGAGCAGGAGGACGACGGCCAGGCCAGCGTAGGCGGCGGTCCAGTGCAGCGGCAGGCGGGATGGGATTGTCCAGGGCAGGTAGATGCCGCCGCTGGGTAGCACTGAATGAATGAAGCCGAACAGCGAGAGCGCCGCACAGATCAGGAGCGTGATACTGGCAGCACCAGCATTGCGGTCGATGATGAAGGCCACCGCGGCCCCCCAGAGCATCGCGGTCACGATGAAGCCCGAGGCGAGCATGATCATGACGCCCACCGTCTGGATGAACGCCGGGTTGGTGAGACCGGTCGCCTGCATCGTACCC
This sequence comes from uncultured Gemmatimonadaceae bacterium, assembly GCA_966211115.1. Classification (GTDB taxonomy): domain Bacteria; phylum Gemmatimonadota; class Gemmatimonadetes; order Gemmatimonadales; family Gemmatimonadaceae; genus JABWBJ01. The sequence continues at coordinate 331 of CBIHMX010000524.1, forward strand.
GCCGGGTCGATCGCCGACGACATCAATGCACCGTTGTAAACCTGCGACAACAGGATTTGCACGACGACGGCGATGCTCGGAAGCACCGCCACCGTCACCGCGGCCATGTGCCTTCTTGGCGACGCACCGTAGGCCTGGCTCGTGATCTCGAGTCCAATGAAGAGCAGCACTGGCGCCAGCGCGGGCCGCGGGAGCAGCGCGGCCATCAGGCCCAGGTAGCCGAAGACGCCGCCCAACCCGACGAAAAGTCCCGTGAGCAGGGTGTATCCTGCCCGTCCGCCCATCGCCTTGTACGCCGGATGCCCGATGTAGGGCGTCGTCTGGCTCATGCCACCACAGACGCCCGCGACGAGCGTGGAAAGCGCCTCGGTCAACAGGATGTCGCGGGTATTGTAGTCGTCACCGGCGACACGGGCGCTCTCGGTGACGTTGATGCCACCCACGATCGTGAGAATCGCAAACGGCAGCGCCAGCGGCAGGTAGTCTCGTAAGGCAATCGGTAAGCCGTTGAGAAAACCAAGGGTGGGTATGGGAAGCGCGAACTGCATGCTCGCCTCGGGCACGGCGACCGGGTGCACCGTGAGTCCCAGGGCGCCCAATCCATAGTAGAGCACCGCACCAACGGTCACCGCGACAAGCACGGCCGGCGCCTGATACGGAAATCGAATGCGCGCCACCAGCGCATAGAGAATGAGCCCCAGCGCAATCATCCCGACCACCGGTTCGGCGTAGATCTCACCCAGTTGCAATGCTCCAAGCAGGGCGACACCGACGCCAGCGATCGAACCGAGCAGCCCCGCGGCGGGAATCCACTTGCCGATCCGTCCGCCGATGAAACTCATGGCGACCTTGAAGACGCCCATGAGGACCATCGTCGCCATGCCGACTTGCCAGGCGAGTATGGCGGCGTCACGCTCGGGCAGCGTGGCTTTCGCCGCCAGGAACGCGGGGCCGAGCACAGCGAGCGCGACACCGATCGTCGACGGCGTGTCGGTGCCGAGCGGCATGGCGGTGACATCGTCCCGTCCGGTGCGACGAGCCAGGCGGATGGCCATCACGGTGTAGACCAGGTTGCCCAGCAGGACGCCTAACGCCGTACCGGGAAACATGCGGGTGAATACAATGTCAGCCGGGAAGCCGAATCCGCCAATGAGGATCCCCGCCAGGACAGCGAGGTTCACGACGTTATCGAGCATGAGCCCGAAGAACGCGTTGACGTCTCCGATCGAGAACCAGCGAGGAACGCGACCAGCGTTGGTCATGGCAGGGGCGGTTGTGGTCGCCCCAAGGTGTGCCTACGTTCCTGCGGTCGCCAGATGAGTCCGTATCGAAGCAGACGGAAACGTGTGACGACTACGGGGTTACATGTGTGAACGGATCAATTCACAGGAAGCCCAACCGGAGGCGTGAATGAATACGCGCGGAGTACGCAAGGTGGCAAAGAAGGCAAAACGACTGGCAGGGACGGCCTCAAAGAAAGCTTCGCGGGCTGCGACAACGGCGTCAAAGAGCGCGAGCAGCATGACGCGCGCCGCCACGAAGGCCGTGACCGCCATGGTGAAAAAGCAGCAGCGGAAGCGGAAGATGGCCAAGGTCGCGAAGGCCGCGAAGCAGGTCGGCGTCGGCCTCGCAGCGGCGGCAGCGGTGACAGGCGCCGCGCTCGCAGTTCGAAACGCACGCAAGCCGACGCGTCGTTTCCGATAGGGGCGACAGTCGGTCGACGGTCCCACGACCGGCGACGACCTGGAGTCATCCGGATTGTGGGCCCGTCGAGTCGAGCACCAAACAGCTCGCAGCGGGAGCGGGAGGCGATGCAATGAATACGCGAGTTCGGAAGGCCGTGAAGAAGGCCAGCAAACTGGCGGCGATGGCGACAAAGAAGGCGTCCGTGCTGTCGAAAAACGCTTTGCTGATTTCAGACCGCACGACGCGCGCGGCCGCTGTGACGATCGCGGCGGCGCAGACCGTAAAGGAGATCGTGAACCGCCAGCAGCGGAAGCGACAGAGGGCGAAGGTCACGAAGGCGGCGAAGCAGATCGGCGTGGCGGTTGCAGCCGCCGCCGCAGTGGCGGGCGTGGCGCTGGCCGTGCATCGCTCCGGCAACACGCATCGGTTTCGCTAGTCCAGGGCCGCGCGGTTTGAGCGGCGGTGCCCCATGGGAGCACCGCCGCCGATGCGGTAAAATGCCAGCGGCCGGCCAGTACGCCTAACGAATGAACCGCTGGCCCATGCGCAGGATGTCATCGAGCGCATTCCCGTCTCCGTCCGCGTCGAGCAGGGACCCGAGACCGCCTTTGGGCGCGGCTTTTCCTGGCGCTTCCGGCGTTGCGGATCGCTGCTTCGCCATGAAGCCGGCGGCCATCATGGCCAGGATGGGAAGCATTTTCTTCAGGAGGCTGGGGTTGAGCCCCGTGGTCGCGGATGCGTTCTGCGC
>CBIHMX010000525.1:0-2759 GCA_966211115.1 uncultured Gemmatimonadaceae bacterium
TAGGCCGGCGTGCCGATGGACGTTCCCGCCTGCGTGAGCGTCTCTCCGCCGCCACCGGTTCGCGCGGCACTGATGGCCTTGGCGATCCCGAAGTCGGTGACGGTGGCACTCCCTTCGCTGAGCAATACGTTGTCCGGCTTGATGTCGCGATGCACGACGCCGCGCGCATGAGCAAATGCCAATGCCCGGGCGACGTCGCGCAGCACGCTTACGGCCTCGGTCGTGGGAAGCGGACCCCCGCCCAACCTTGCCCTGAGGGACTCGCCTTCCACGTACGGCATGGTGAACCACGGGAGTCCGCTCGCATCCCCGGACGACAGCACCGGCACCACATGCGGATGCTGCATCTGCGCGGCGAGGAGGATCTCGCGCTTGAACCGGTCCACGGACACACCCGCCGCCAGCTCCGGCGAGAGCACCTTCACGACGACGCGCCGCGAGAGGGAGCGCTCCATGGCCACGTATGTCCGTGACATCCCGCCGCCCCCGAGCTCGCGCTCGATGGCATAAGCGTCACCTAACGACAACTGGACCTGCGACCGGATCTCGTCCGCCAGAATTCTGCTCCGCTAAAGCCTCAGAAATCTGAGGGCGGTCGTGCGCCGGGGGCAGAGGGCGCCTCATAGTGCTTCGCCTCCGTCCGCCGCCCCACGACTGGTGTTCGAACCCTTCAGAACAGCTAGACGCCCGGCGCCACCTTGCAGTTGTCCTTGAACAGGAACTTTGCGTCGCGCGGCGTCTCCAGCATCTTGAACCACTGGTTCAGCCACGCCTTCGTGTCGTTCCGATAGCGGCCGTCGAGTCCTGGCGTTTCATCGTACAACTTCAGGATCGCGTCCTTGTTCTTGAAGTATGGAATGAAAAACTCGGCCAACTCTGACGGATCCTTGCAAGGACCGCGATACAGCCGCTCCCTCACGTTGCGGATGCCAAGGCGAGGATCGGGGGTGGCATAGCGGGTGCCGACAAGCCCGGTAAAATCGAGATCATAGATCACCGGCATCAGGTTGCCGTTCCGCTGCCTTACCAGCCGCACGTTATGGAGCGCGGCCAACGACCAGTCGACGTGCCCGATGAAGGCGGCGAAGATCGACATCTCGAGGATCTGCTTCGGGTCCACATCGTCGAAGAGCGCGCGGCGGATCTCCACGACCTCACCTTCCATCCGCTTCGCCACGTCGTCCTCATGCTCGAGGAACACTGCGTTGCGCGTCTCGATCGGCTTGTTGGTCGCCGAATCGACATACGTCACCCGCGCCAGGCGCGCCCGATAACTGCGCGGCGTGACCAGGTTGTGCACCTTGTACGCGAGATATTCGCGGATCATGTACTCCTCGTACATCGCGTTCCCGTTGCAGTGCGTGACGAGCTTCAGCTTGTCCTGGCCGTTGAAGATCGTCTCCTTCACCTCGCCCTTCTTGAAGTCGAGCCGCAGCGGCACGAACGAGCAGTTGCGATTGGCCAGGCGATAGTGGCCCCGGGTACGAAGCTCCACGGGGATCTTCAGCTCCCCTCCGTTGCCATCGGCCATGCGGACTTCGCCCCAGTACTCGGTCGTACTGAGCGTGTCGCGATCCTTCGAGATGACCTTGTAATTGCCGACGAGCGTCAGCTCGAGCGGTTTGTCGTCCGTGAACAGGCGGCGCTCATCAGCGTCCTTCTTCCATTCCGCGACCTTCTCGGCGGATGGCGGCTCCTTGGCTCCGTCCTTCTGGTTCTGTGCCGTCGCAATCGAGGGCGCGCCGAGCAGAATGCCAGCGGTCAGTGCGAGCAGGGAGGATTGGGGGATGTGTCTCAGGCCCATCGTTCTACCTCCACGTTGGCGACGAACGGCGCCGCCTCATTGGTGAGCATGGTCGAAATGGCGTCCAGGTTCTGACCCTTCTTCGGGCGCACGGCGTACACGATACGTGCCTCGCCGTCCGTCCGCTCTATACGAACCATCTTCCATCGTTTCAGGTTCGATTCCAGCACCGCTTCCACGGCCGGCTGAGCCTGGTCGGGGTCGCCAACGTGGACGGTGATGCGTCCCTCGAACCGCGGCCCCTCGTCTTCGCCGTCGGTGGTCATCCCGAACTTGGTCTTCTGCCGGTCCAGCCGGGCCTGGAGGGCGTCGAGTTGCGCCGGAGCCATCGAGTCCAGGATCTCACGGTCGAGACGGGCAACGAACTGGCTGGTGCGATTCGCGATCGCCACCGCGCGCTCGAAATGCTTCTGGGCCCGTTCACCCTCGAGCGACGGTGGCGTCCGGGCGAAATCCAGGTACCAGAGGATCAGTACGACCGTCACGAACAGGACGGACAGCACCGCAGCCGTCTCGAGTTGCACGCCACACGCCAGGCCTAACGCCATCACCGCGAACACGAACGTGGCGTCGCGGCTGTCCTCGAGGGCGACACGGAAACGGACCGCGGCCACGATGCCGGCGAGGCTGAACGCGAGGGCAATGTTGCTCCGCACCAGCGTTGCCACCATGGCCACCACGATCGGCAACAGCAGCAGCGTGTGCACCACCGACTGCGAGTAGCCCTTCTTCTGCCGCGTGAACATGTACGTCCAGGACACCGGCAGGCAGAAGATGATCGCCGCCGTGGCGGCAATGATCCCCATCAGGATCACCGCGATCGGAGGCAGGAGCTCGATCGCGGGGTCGGGTGTCGTGAACGTGGTAACGGTCGAAGGCGTCAGTCCGACCAGCGGCTGCGTCGCGCTCTGGACGAGTCCCCTCAATGAGGCCGGCAGGTACTTCCACGCCAGCC
>CBIHMX010000526.1:0-2759 GCA_966211115.1 uncultured Gemmatimonadaceae bacterium
AGGTCTTCAACCTGAAGATCGCCTCGCTCGTGCCCGAAGGTACGCTGGTCAAGGAAGGCGAAGTCGTCGCCGAAGTCGATCGTTCGCCGCTGGCGACGAAGCAGACGGAAGTCTCGTTGTCGCTGCAGAAAGCCGAGGCGCAGTACGAGCAGGCGATGCTCGACTCCACGCTGAATCTCGGCAAGGCGCGCGAGGAGATGAAGACGATGGATCTGTCGCTCGAAGAGAAGCGGATTGCCAAGGAGCAGGCGATCTACGAGGCGCCGTCGGTGAAGCGCCAGGCAGAACTCGATTACGAGAAGGCCGAGCGGGCGTTGGCCCAGGCCAAGGTGGACTACAAGACCAAGACGGAACAGGCGCAGGCGAAAATGCGCGAGGTGGGCGCGGACCGGGACCGGCAGCGCAACCTGCTCAAGAACATCATGGATGTCATGGCCGGCATGACCATCAAGGCGCCCGCTCCGGGGATGGTCATCTACGTGAAGGAGTGGAGCGGAAAGAAGAAGACGGCCGGTTCGTCGGTGAATCCGTGGGAGCCGGCGGTGGCGACGTTGCCGGACCTCTCGATCATGGAATCGCTCACGTACGTCAACGAAATCGACGTCCGGAAGCTGCGCGTCGGGCAGCCGGTGTCGGTGTCCCTCGACGCCGACCCGAGCAAGAAACTGACCGGGGTCATCAAACAGGTCGCGAACGTGGGCGAGCAGCGGCCTAACGCCGATGCCAAGGTTTTCGAGGTCGTGGTCGACATCGTGAAACCGGACACCTCGCTGCGCCCGGGCATGACGACGGGGAATGAAGTCGAAACGCAGTCGCTCAAGGACGTCCTGTACATCCCGCTCGACGCGATGGTGGTCGAGGATGGCATCCCGGTGGTTTTCAAGCAGGACGGCGGACGCGTGATCAAGCAGGAAATTGCCACGGGCGTGATGAACGATGACGAAGTCGTGATCGTGAAGGGACTCGAGGAAGGCCAGACCGTGCTGTTGTCGCCACCGCTCAACCGGGACGAGCTCGAGGTACAACGATTGCCGGGGAGTGAGAACGCGCCGCCGCCGGGAGCGTCGGGTGACACCGGGCAACGGAAGGCGGTTCCGCCGTCCCCGGCGGAGGAGAAGAAGGGCGCCGCGCCCGGCGCGCAGCCAAAGGCTGCCCCGGCGACGCCGGCTCGCAAGGGCTGATCGGTGAAGCTCGACCCAGCGTCGTTGACGTCGCTTCGAGCCCAGCTCACGGCGCATGTGCTGTTCGGCATGCGAACGGCGGCGGAAGCAGTCGTGCACAACAAGCTCCGGGCGGGCCTGACCTCGCTCGGCATCCTCTTCGGTGTTGCGTCGGTGATCGCGATGCTGGCGATCGGGCGCGGCGCCAAGCAGGAAATCCTCTCGCAGATGCAACTGCTCGGCTCGAACAACATCGTCATCGCTCCGCTCGTCGAGCAGAAGGAGGGCGCGGCGCAGGAGGAAGAGCAGTCGGGCAAGAAGGAAGTGAAGCGATACACCCCCGGCCTCAACTACCATGACGTCGAGGCGATCCAGCGTATGGTGCCGGGGGTCGACGTGGCCAGCGCCGAAATCGTGATGAACACGACGATCACGCGCGAAGGCCGCAGCCGGTCGGGTAAGGTGGTCGGCGTCGACACAACCTATTTCCGGCTGACCAACGAGGCGCTGAGCCAGGGCTCGTTCTTTTCCCCCAGCCAGATCGAGCGGGGCCGGCCGGTGGCCATTATCGGGTACGGTGTACGGACGCGGTTCTTCACCACCGAAGAGCCGATCGGCCGCGCCATCAAGGTCGGCGACTCCTGGTTGACGGTAATCGGGGTGCTCAAGGATCGGCGCGTGAGCAACGAGACGGCGCAACGGTTAGGCATCCGCGATCCGAACATGGACGTCTATGTCCCGGTACGAACGATGCTGCTGCGCTACCGCGATCGGGCCCAGCTGAGCAAGAAGGACATCGAGGAAGCGGCGCGTGGGGGCGGTGAAGGCATGATCATCATCGGCGGCCCCCAGGATGACCAGTCCAACGAGTCGGAGGCCGAGCGTGCCGAGCGGACCAACCTGAACCAGCTCGACCGGATCATCGTCCGGGTGCAGGAAGCGTCGAAGGTTCCGGCGGTCGCCGAACTGCTGCAGCGCATGCTGGCGCGGCGTCACAACCAGGTCGTCGACTTCGAGATCACGGTGCCGGAGCTGCTCCTGCAGCAGGAGCAGCGGACGCGCAACATCTTCAACATCGTGTTAGGCGCGATCGCGTCGATCTCGCTGATCGTGGGCGGCATCGGCATCATGAACATCATGCTGGCGTCGGTCCTCGAGCGCACGCGCGAGATCGGCGTGCGGCGGGCGATGGGTGCCACGCAGAAGGACATCCTGTTCCAGTTCCTGAGCGAGGCGGTAATCATCAGCGTGGCGGGCGGACTGGCCGGCATCATCACCGGCGGCCTGCTCAGCTTCGGCATCGAGCGCTTTGCCGACATCCAGACGCTGGTGTCGTACATCTCGATCGCCGTCGCCTTCGGCGTGTCGTTCACGGTCGGTCTCGTGTTCGGCATCGTGCCGGCGTATCGCGCGGCGCGGGCGGATCCGGTGGTGAGTCTCCGATATGAGTGAGGTCGTGAGGTCGTGAAGTCGTGAAGTCGTGAAGTCGTGAAGTCGTGAAGTCGGGGATCGTTAGGTTAAACATCGAGTGACATCATGAAGACTTGTCTGGTACTTGGCGCGTGTTTCCTGGTGGCAACGAGCGTCGGGGCGCAGGAC
>CBIHMX010000527.1:0-2758 GCA_966211115.1 uncultured Gemmatimonadaceae bacterium
GCATGCCGACGCGCACGCAGCAGTCGGACCTGCTGGCGATCGCGTACCTGTCGCACGGTGACACGAAACACCTGATGCTCTTTCCGGCCAATCCGGAAGAGTGCTTCACCATGGCGCGCGACGCGTTCGACCTCGCCGAGCGATTCCAGACGCCGACGTTCGTGGTGATGGACCTGGACATCGGCATGAATGACTGGATGTGCAAGCGCCTGACCTGGGACGACACCTATCGGCCCGATCGCGGCAAGGTCCTCGATGCCGCGGCGTTGCAGAAGGTCGAGAAGTTCTATCGTTATGTCTCGATGAACGGCGACGGCGTGGCGGCGCGAACCCTGCCGGGCGTCGATCCCAAGGGTGCCTACTTCATCCGGGGATCGGGGCACACGAAGTACGGGACGTATACCGAAGATGCCGACGAGTACCGCGAGGTGATGGACCGGCTCGTCCGGAAGCTCGCGGCGGCGGCCGAACAGGTGCCGGCGCCCGAGATCATCACGCAGGACGGCGCCTCGGTCGGTATCATCACGATCGGCGGGTGCCGCGGCGCGGTACTGGAAGGACTCGACCGGCTGAAGGAGCAGGGCATGCCGTTCGACTACCTGCGTGTCCGCGGCTTCCCCTTCGGCACGCCGGTCCGCGAGTTTCTCGCGCGGCACGACCGGTACGTGGTGATCGAGCAGAACCGCGATGCCCAGCTCCGGTCGCTGCTCATCCTCGAAACCGGCATGGCGCCGGAGCGGCTGCTGTCGGTGCGGGAGTACGGCGGGCTCCCGTTAGGCACCAACCAGGTCGTCAACGGTATCCAGGGCGCGCTGCGCGGCACGGAGGTGATGGCATGACCTCGATCACGAAACCGAAAGTCCAGCATCCGTCGTCCACGCGGAACGCGCTCGGCCTCAGCCGCCGCGACTACGAAGGCAGCATGTCCACGTTATGCGCCGGTTGCGGGCACGATTCGGTGACCGCCGCGCTCGTCGATGCGTTCTGGCAGCTCGACATCGCCCCGCATCGAGTGGCCAAGCTGAGCGGCATCGGCTGCTCGTCCAAGACCACGGCGTATTTCATCAGCCAGGCGCACGGCTTCAACTCGGTACACGGGCGCATGCCCGCCGTCGCCACCGGCGCCAACGCCGCCAACCGCGAGCTGTATTACATCGGCGTCTCCGGCGACGGCGACTCGCTCTCCATCGGCCTGGGACAGATGTGCCACGCCATCCGGCGCAACCTCACCATGTTGTACGTGCTGGAGAACAACGGCGTCTACGGCCTGACCAAGGGCCAGTTTTCGGCGTCGGCCGACATCGGCTCGAAGTCGAAGAAAGGAGAGGCCAACGTCCAGCAGCCGATCGATCCGGTGCTGCTGGCGCTTACGTTAGGCGCGTCGTTCGTGGCCCGCAGTTTCTCCGGCGACAAGGCCCAGCTCGTGCCCATCCTCAAGGCGGGGTTGATGCACCGCGGGTTCGCGCTGGTCGACATCATCTCGCCCTGCGTCACCTTCAACGACCACGAGGGGTCGACGAAGAGCTACCTCTACACGCGCCAGCACTACGACGAAGTGGCGCCCGTCGACTTCGTCCCACTGCGCCGGGAAATCGCTACCACCGAATCGCCCGCCGACAGCGTGCGATCCGTGACGATGCACGATGGGAGCGCGGTGCACTTCCGCACGCTGGCCGAGGATTACGACCCGACGGATCGCGAGGCGGCGTATCGTTATGTGCGGCACGCGCACGAACGCGGCGAGGTGGCAACGGGCCTGCTCTACCTCGACCGCGGGAGCCCGGACATGCATGAGATCAATGGGACGATCGATCCGGCCTTGGCGAGCCTTCCCCATGAATCGCTATGCCCGGGGAATGCAAAGCTGCAGGAGTTGATGGACGAGTATCGGTAACGCGGGGATTCTCCCCTGTGGTGTGGAGCCGCGCGACGTCGCACCTTCGCCGTCGTGGCGATCCTGCTGCAGACCTTCGGCTGGCCTGCTTCATACCAGCGCGCCGCGCGATGCTCGCCGATCCGACCGAAGCGCTTCGTGCCGATTGAAGCCACTTGTGCGAAGCGGGCTCAGCATGCACAGGAGGACGCTCTGAGACGCTGAAAACTTTGCGGTGCCTACGCGCCGATCTTACCATTCCTCGTTACATCGAGCGAAAGGTCTTGAAACCCGCCCACACGATGCGAGAGCCAGCCGGCGCAACAGCGCCGACGGATGTCACGATGGCCGCTGAGCCTGCAATGAACGAACTCATTGCGAATGCACCGATGACGCACGGGGCAACTCACAATCATATCGTTGATTTCTACGCGGATCACGATCGCCTGGCCGCTCGTGTTGCGGATTACGTGTTTGAAGGAGTGCAGGCCGGCGATCGAATACTGGTCATCGCCACGCGCGAACACTGGAACGCCATCGCGGCGGACCTGATCACGCGGGGCCTCGATGTGACCGGCCTGCGTGACGCCCACCGGGTCACTACCCTGGATGCGCACGATACGCTGGCGGCATTCATGACGAACGGAATGCCTGACGCCGATCGTTTCGACGCCACAGTCGGGAACGCGGTTGCCCAATGCAGGCAAACGCTGGAGCCGCCGGCCCGCCTGCGCGCGTGGGGCGAAATGGTCGATGTCTTGTGGCGCGAGGGGGCCAGCGCCGCGGCCGTGCGGCTCGAGGAGCTCTGGAACCAGCTCATGAGCCGTCATGAGTTCACGTTGCTCTGCACATGCGGCGTCGAAGGATTTTCGGACAACCCGGCAC
>CBIHMX010000528.1:0-2758 GCA_966211115.1 uncultured Gemmatimonadaceae bacterium
CGTCGTGCGCATCCCGCCACCACTGCCACTTGAAGTAGAGCCACCACATGCCGAGTTGCGCCGCGAACGGCGCTTGCCGCTCCGACAACTCTGGCTTGCCGTACTGACCGCGATCGAAGTTGTATCGAAAAGCCTCCCACGTTTCCCTGGAGAAGGTGCAGGAGAATTCGAGACCCTGGCGACAGGCCGTAGGCTCTCCTTCGTTGATTGGAGGGTTGAACGCGGCGCGGATCGGTTGCGTCGCGAAGGGGAGGAGGCCGACGAATGCCATACCGGCTGCGCCCGCGATCAGGCGCCAGCGAAATACCGTACGCGGCCGGGTCAGCAGAACGACCACCGCAACCGCCGGCAATGGAAGCATTCCGGCCATGTGATTCGCGTATCCGAGCCCGAGCAGGTATGCGACGAGCAGCAGCAACCGGTCGGCGCGCGGACCATCGGGCTGGTCGGACCAGCGGAGCATCAGCCACGACACGAGGGCGATACCGGCCAGGGAAACCGTGTAGACCTTCTCGTTGACCACGGACTGGTGCCACACGGTGAAGGCCGTCGCGCCGAGGAGCGTCGAGAGCGCGGCCGCGATCCGGCTGATCGCCAGGCCAAGACCAGCCCGCTCGGCCACCCGTCGTGCCACGAGGTACCACATGGCGGCGGCAATCGCGCTCGAGATCGCGGCCAGCACGTTGATTCGCATGGCGACGTTAGGCGCGACGGGCAGGATCGAAAAGACCCGCCCGACGATGACGAACAGCGGGTTACCGGGTGGATGGGGAAGGCCGAACGTGTAGGCGGCGGCGATGTATTCGCTGGCGTCCCACATCGCTGTCGTCGGTGACAGCGTGAGCAGGTAGAGCGCCAGCACCGCCAGGAACGCGATGAGGGCTTCGCGATACGGGGGCGTGTCGTCCCCCGCCCGGCTGCCGGCGAGGATCGCCCACGGTATCGCCACGAGGAAGCCCGCGGCGAGGAGAATTGCCGATAGCGTGATCCCCCCGCGAACAAGGTCGAGAAATCCGAAGCCGAGTACGACGGCAGGAATGGCCCAGGACCATCGGGACAAATTTTTCTCTCTCATGGCGACGAAAAAACTGGAGGGTAGATGAAATGCGTCAGGAACGCGGAAGTGGCGTGGCGCGAACCGGCCCGCGCGCCAGTGCATAACGAGCCCAGGCCCGCACGGCGGGGTCGGGATCGTGGCGGGCCGCCGCGCGGGCGACGTCGACCGAATCGGGTCGCTGCGCGAGGCGGACCACCGCCCAGGCGCGGGACTCCCACCTCGGTTCCTGCATGAGCGACGTGAGCACACCGCGAGTCGGCGCCAGTCGCGCCGTCGCGAGCGGCGCAACGATCGCCATTGTCGCCGTGACCGTACAGAGCACCGCGCGACGTCCCGGCATCGTCAGGCGTCGGTGGACGTTGGTGACGTCGGCCAGTCGCGCGCGAAGGTTGCCCCGGCGCGCGAGCGCCATCGCCGTTCCCAGGTCGTGCGCCGGACTCCGCGACGACGCGGCCAGCCACTCCGCGTAATCGCTGGCGCGAACACCGCTCAGCAGCACACGGTCGTCGCACGCGCCTTCGGCGTCGTTCTCAAAGCGCCGGGCCAGCCACCAGACACCGGGGTGGAACCAGAACAATGCACACGCGACCCGCGCCGCCAGTCGCATGGCCGCATCCCGAGAGCGAACATGGGCCAGTTCGTGCCGCAGCACCGCCTGCACCCGGTCGGCTGGCCAGCGATGCACCTCGCTCGGCAGGAGCACCACCGGCCGCCAGACGCCCCAGGTCAACGGAACCTGCACGCGCGGCGACGTGAGGAGTCGTACGGAGCCGATCGTTGTCCCGGTTGCTTTTCCGGCTTGGGTCAACTGCATCCGCCAGTTCCGACTCTCGAGAACTACGGCCTCGCGCTTGATCGTGGCGAGCCTGAACCGGGCAATGACCGTGCGGAGAAGAACGAAGGCGACCCCGCTCCAGTACAGGAACAATATCGTGCGCAGCGCCAACGCGTCCGAGGGGAGTGGCTCGCCGGCGTTTGCGATCTCCGGTGCCACGTCCAGTCGAACGGTACCTAACGCGACAAGCGGTCGCGACAGGAGTTCCGGCAGTACCCACGCCATCCACTGCCAGGGCATGAAGCGACCCGCGTAGATGACGAGCAGCCCGGCCAGTGCCGAGCGCCACACTACGGTTCTCGTACCGGCACTTGAATGCCGCAAACAGAGAAACACGAACAGCGCCAGGAGCACCGGCAGCGTGGCCAGCAGCGAAACGCTGTAGACGTCACCGACCGCACGCGCGGTATCCGCGGGAGCAAGGAAGGTGGGCACCGGCGCGTACATGATGTCAGCGTCCCTCGGCGCGGAGCCGCTTCACGACGCCTGCCAGTGTTTCACGTTCGCCGGCGGTCAGCGGCTCGTCTCCATCGTCAAGCAGCGCTGCGACCGCCGCGGCGCGAGATCCACCGAAGAATGTGCTGAGCAGGTGCTTCACCGCGGAACGCTGCGCGACGGTGCGGGGCGTGGTAGGGACGTACACATGTCGCGGTCCCTCCTTGGTATGCCGGAGCTGTCCCTTGGATTCGAGGATGCGGAGGAGGGTGCGAACGGCGGCCGGATGCGGCGGATCCTGGAGTTCTTCGCGAATCTGCCTCGATGTCGCGCCGCCGAGTCGATAGACGACGTCCATGATTTCGCGTTCACGTCGCGCGAGCGAGGTCGGCTGTCGGGCCATAGGACAAAAACTTATCTCATCGGCCGGG
>CBIHMX010000529.1:0-2758 GCA_966211115.1 uncultured Gemmatimonadaceae bacterium
GCGCGACAACGTCGTCATTTCCTGTGCCGAGAGCCGGTCGTTCCTCGCCGCGATCGGTATCGCCGGCGAGATCGTTCACACGCCAGGCCATTCGGATGACAGCGTCAGTCTCGTGCTCGACACCGGTGTCGCCTTCACCGGCGACCTGACTATGGAGTCGAGAGTGGCAAGCGAAGATGCTGCGAAGGTCGCCGGGAGCTGGCAGCTGCTGCGGAACCGTGGTGTAACGACGATCCACGCCGGGCATGGTCCTCCTTTTTACCTGCGATAAGAGCGGATACTGCTTACTGCGATACGAGCGGATACTGCTTACTGCGATACGAGCGGATACGGCTTACTGCGATACGAGCGGATACGGCTTGAACGCGGGTGACGCGGGGGCTTCGCGGGTTTTCACGGATTGAGCACGCCGTGAAGGGCCGCTTCAGCGACCTCATCCCGCCCACGATCCCGTAAGGCCCTTCACGGCGTGCTCAATCAGCGTAATTCCACGAAATCCGCGTCGTCCGTGTTCAGGCTGTAACCCGCCTTTATCGCCAGCAGCGGTAATCGTTCCCAACTTGACGGAAGCTGCGGACATCGTCTCTATTCCCATAGACGTTCTTGGGGAGCAAAAAAATGGCAGCGCCCATCGACCTGTTGCAGGGAACGCTGGACGTCATGGTGCTGAAGACATTGAGCTGGGGTCCGCGGCACGGCTATGGCGTCGCCCGCGGCCTTCAGGAGCTGACGGATGACGTGCTGCACATCGAGGAAGGGTCGCTCTACCCCGCCTTGCACCGCATGGAACGACGCAAATGGGTCCAGAGCGAGTGGGGGCTCTCGGAAAACAATCGCCGCGCGAAGTACTACCGGCTCACGGCGGAAGGACGGAAGCAGTTGCGCGCCGAATCGTCGACGTGGTCGCTGTTCTCGCAGGCGGTGTCGAAGGTCCTGAGTGCAACCGTCGCGCCGACCTGATGCCATGACCGGACCAAAGTGGCGCCGCTATCTCCGCTTCTGGGAGAACGACCCGCGCGCCGACGCCGAAGACGAACTGTCATTCCACATCGAGTCGCGCATCGACGAATTCCGGGCGCTCGGAATGAACGACGAAGACGCCCGGGCGGAAGCGATGCGACGCTTCGGCGACCTGGGCAAGGCCCGCCAACAACTGGAGACGATCGTGAAACTCGAGGAACAGGACCAGCGGCGGGCCGACCTGTGGGATGCGATGAAACAGGACTTGCGTTACGCTGGACGCGCCCTGCGCCGCAATCCGGGCTTCACCATCGTTGCCGTGCTGACGCTGGCGTTAGGCATCGGCGCAAACACGGCCATCTTTTCGGTCGTCAACGGCGTCCTGCTGCGGCCGCTCCCCTACCCGGATCCGGGTCGGCTGGTCCGGGTGTTCACGTCATTCCGTGGATCGGGCACCGAGCGCTACGCCGTGTCCCAGCCCGAATTCATGGACTACAAGGGGCTGGCGCACGTGTTCGAGAATGCGGCGGCGTTCAGCGGATCGAGCCTGACGCTGACGGGAGACGGCGAACCCGAACGATTACGCGGGCTGGCCGCCACCTACGATCTCCTGCCGGTGCTCGGCATCCAGCCACTGTACGGCCGCAACTTCGAGCCGCGGGAAGGACGTGAGGGCGTCGAGCCGGTCGTGATCATCACGCACGAGCTCTGGCAGAACCGTTTTGGTGGCGACCGGACACTCCTTGGCCGGGTGTTGCAGATCAACGGGAGAAACCGTCGCGTCGTGGGCATCCTGCCACCCGGCGTCACGATCTATCGGGCGCAGGCGATCGTACCACACTACATCAACCCGGACAGCCTCGCCGGACGCGCCAGCAATTACCTCAGCGTCGTGGCCCGCCTCAGGCCGGCGGTCAGCATCGAACAGTCGAAGCGTGAGCTCGACGTGCTCACCCGGCGCACTGCGCAGGAATACAGGCAAGCATACCCGGAATCCATGGGCTATGGCGCGACCGCCGTCTCGATGCTCGACGAAATGGTCGGGGATATCCGTTTGCCGTTGATGATCCTGCTGGGCGCGGTGGGACTGGTGCTGCTGATCTCCTGTGCCAACGTGGCGAACCTGTTGCTGGCGCGGGGCGAAGCCCGCCAGCAGGAGGTGGCGGTGCGTCTCGCGTTAGGCGCGAGCGGGCGTCGCATCCTCCGGCAACTGCTGACGGAAAGCACGGTGCTGGCCCTCATCGGCGCCGCCGGAGGCATGGTGCTCGCCTGGTGGGGAATGAAGCTCCTGCTCAGCGTGAATCCGGAGGCGATCCCGCGCTTTCAGGAGATTCGCCTGGACGCCACGGTAGGCATCGTGACGCTCATCCTCGCCATGGTCACGGGGATCCTCTTCGGGTTTGCGCCGGCGCTCCACCTCCTGCGCACGGAACTGCAATCGACGCTGAAGGAGGGCGGTCGCGGTGGCACGGGCGGCCATCGCCAGCGACTCGGTCGAACGCTGGTGACCGCTGAGGTGGCGCTTGCGGTCGTGGTCGTGATCGGCGCGACACTGCTGTTGCGGAGTTTCCGCGAACTGCGGGGCAGCGACCCCGGATTCCGCGCCGAGAAGGTCCTGGCCGTTGACCTTTCCCTTCCCCTTGCGCGATACGACAACGACGCGACGACGGCGTTCTACCAGCGGCTGATCGAGCAGATGGCCGCACTGCCGGGCGTACGGATGGCGTCGGCCGCGTCCGATGTGCCGCCGGTGGCTGGCGGCAACAACTGGGATATCGACATCGACGGCCGGGCGCGG
>CBIHMX010000530.1:0-2756 GCA_966211115.1 uncultured Gemmatimonadaceae bacterium
TGCCATCCGGACCGCCCGCGAC
Organism: uncultured Gemmatimonadaceae bacterium; assembly: GCA_966211115.1. GTDB lineage: Bacteria > Gemmatimonadota > Gemmatimonadetes > Gemmatimonadales > Gemmatimonadaceae > JABWBJ01. Next base: position 23 of record CBIHMX010000530.1, read on the forward strand.
CGGCAGGTTTGCCGCAGTCGCAACGCTGGTAACTCCGGGAATCGCCGCGATACGCTCCTCGAGCTGCTGATAGAACGCGACCTGCGCGATCGAATCAGGATAACGGGAAACCGGCAAGCTCACCGATGCGGCCAGCACACCATCCGACTCGAAGCCACGCGGAACGTTCAGCAGTCGATCGAAACTTCTCAGAAAGAGTCCCGCGCCGACGAGCAGCACGAACGAGAGCACGATCTCGCCTGTGATCATCGCGCGGCGGAATCGATCGCGTCCCAGGCTTCCTGCGTGCCCGCGTCCGCCCTCACGCATGACACCACTGGCATCGGTGTCAGCCAGACGAAGCGCCGGCACCAGCCCGACGATGACGCCAGTCGCCAACGACAGCACGAGCGCAAACGTGAGGACGCGTCCGTCGATCGCGACGTCCACAAATCGCGGCAGGTCGATCGCCGATGAGCGGCCCAACAACCTGATACCCACCCAGGCGACACCCACACCAAGCACACCGCCGAGCATGGCGCGCACGATACTCTCGAACAGCGTCTCGGCGAGAATGCGACTGCGCGCGGCGCCGAGTGCCGTACGAATGGCGATCTCGCGCCGCCGAGAATTCATGCGCGCGAGCAGCAGGTTGCCCACGTTGCCGCAGGCTACCAGAAGCACCAATACCACGGCGCCGAACATGGCGAACAACATGTCGCGCGACGGCCCGAGCACACGCGTCGCGAGTGGTGTAGCGCTCGCCTTGTGGCGAGTAATCGAATCCGCGAGCAACTGGGCGGTGACCTGGCTCATGCCGGCACGAACGGAGGGCTCGGTGAGGTCTGGCCTGGTCGCCGCCATCACCGACATGAAGTGCAGCCCGCGCGGTGCGCGCGATTCATCGAGCCGCAGGCCCGCCCAATAGTCCGATCCGCGCGGTGAGTTCAGTTCGCCAGGAAGTCGTGTCCGCGCCGTCGACGGATACACGCCAATGACCGTGTGCGGAAAGCCGGCGAGGTCCAGCGTGCGCCCGAGGATGGCCGAATCGCCGCCGAAGTGACGTCGCCACGCCGTTTCGCTGAGCATCACCACTCGCGGACTCGAGCCGAGGTCGTCGTCGGCGCTGAGGTTTCTACCGAGCAGCGGCCGCACGCCGAGCATTACTGGAATGCCTGACGAGACGCGATTGCCTTGCAACACGACCGGTTCGTCGACGCCGGTGAGCGTCATCGTGGTCGAGAACCACGCGCCGACGTTCGTGAAGGTGTTCTGTCCGCGCTCCCGCCAGTCGATGAACTCGGGGTACGAGAGCGGAACCGTCGCGTCTTCACCCTGGCCGTCGCCGAGCCACACCAGTCGTTCGGCTTCGGGATAGGGGAGGGGGCGGAGGAGGACGCCGTTCATCACGCTGAAGACGGCGGTCGTCGCGCCGACACCCAGCATCAGCGTCAGCGTGCCGGCGATCGTGAGCATTGGTGTGCGACGCAGTGATCGTACGGCGTATCGCAGGTCCTGCAGGAGCCCGTTCACGGTCTCGGCCCTCGCGGCGCTTCGGCGGCGCCGCTCGTCGATGGTGAGTACGGCGGCGCGGATCTCGCGCATTTCGCCAAAGCGGCGTTCGGCTTCCGCCCGCGCCTGGTCCGGCGTTAGGCCGGACGCCATGAGATCGCTGGCGGCCATTTCCAGGTGGAAACGCAGTTCGTCGTCGACATCGATTCGCGACGAGCGCCAGGGAACGCGTAGCAGGCGCGGGAGTCTGGTCACGTCGGTTGCTTGGTGGCGGCGAGCACCTGGCCAATGGCGGTGACGAAGCGCGACCAGTGATCCGTTTCGGCCTTGAGCTGGCGCCGGCCCTGTGGGGTGAGCGAGTAGAACTTGGCGCGGCGATTGTTGTCGCTGACGCGCCATTCCGACTGGACCCAGCCGCGTTCCTCGAGGCGATGGAGCCCGGGGTAGAGCGACCCTTCACCGATGGCGAGCATTTCACCGGTCAGTTGCGGGATCCACCTCGAGATCGCGTAGCCGTGGGCCGGTCCCCACGACAGGGTCTTGAGGATGAGCAGGTCGAGGGTGCCCTGCAGGAGGTCGAGGTTGCGCATGTCTTCCTATCGGAGGTTGATGTATAATACCTCAAGCTTCGATGGGGAGCAAGCGACCTTGAGATCTCTCATTCACGCAAGGATGTCAGCGATAGAGCAGGATCGTCGACGGAAAACTGAGCGCAACGGTACAGGTTCCGACCGCAAAGAATTCGATCGGGCCTGAAATCGTCAGCACGCGATTTGTGGAATCGTAGCTTCCCGAGAAGTGCGCCTGATAGTTCGGGCACGAGCCGGTTCGGACGGTGAGATTGACGGAGGGGTTCTTCCCGGACGACACCGATCCACTGAGACTCCCGGAACCCTGGACGTCGAAGAAATCGAAACCGTCGTCCAGTGTGCCCTGAAGCGCCCAGCTGCCTGTCGCGGTACCACTGGCCTGGTTGATGGTGAGGCTGAACGTCGCATCGAGGGCCACGCCTTGCGAGAAGCCGCCTAACACGCCGTCATAGGTACCGGCGATGCTCTCAAATGAGGTTTCGGGGCCCGTCGAATCGCCGCAAGCAACGATGCTCGCGAGGAGAAATGTGACCGCAGCATGAATCGATCGACGCATCTTTTGGTGCCTCTGTGATTGGAAGGTGGACGGCTATCGCGATGTGTCAGTAGGTGGACCCGCTCGTCGCGGCGACCCCGAGAAGTACCAGGGCCAT
>CBIHMX010000531.1:0-2745 GCA_966211115.1 uncultured Gemmatimonadaceae bacterium
GGGACGGAGCAGGGACGGAGCAGGGACGGAGCAGGGACGGAGCAGGGACGGAGCACGACGGATCGGCTATTCAATGAGGGCTATGACGAGATCATTCACATTCGTCCCAGTTGGTCCGGTCTTCAGAAGGGCGCCTACGGCATCGAGGGCGGGATATGAGTTATGACCGCGTAGGGCCAGTTCAGGGTTTATTCCTCGGCGTTCGATCGCTGACCAGGTCGATCCATCGACAACCGCACCGGCCGAATCGTTGGCTCCGTCGCGTCCGTCAGTTCCGGCCGCCAACAGGGTGACGTCGTGACTACTGGCGTCGGCCAGCGACCTCGCCGCGGCAAGCGCCAGTTCCTGGCATCGTCCCCCTTTTCCGCCGGGGACATCCAGCGTGACCGTGGTCTCGCCGGACCAGATCAGGCAAAGGGGCGAGTCCGAACGCGGTCGCCTAACGATTTCGCCGGCAAGCCGCGTGCCGATGGCCGACGCCTCGCCCTTCACAGGCTCATCGACGACTTCCACCGCCACCTCCGTGCCCTTCGCCGCGCCGGCGGCGCCGGCGGTGGCTACATGGCGATCGAGAATGATCTGCACGTTCGTCGTGGCGAAGCGCGGGTGATCGGGCGGCGCGGAATCGGGAACGCGGCCCCGGGCCATGCCTTCGATGAGACTACGGGCGGCGCGCGGTAAAGATTCCCATGCGCCAGTACTCATCGCTCGATCCATGGCCTCACTGGCCGTCGTGCCGTCGGGGACACAGGGACCCGACGCGATGGCGCCGAGTTCATTGCCCACGACGTCGGACGCGATGAGGCAGTGGATTCGGCGACTCCCGAGGGCGACGGCCAGGCGGCCAGCGCCGAATCGCAGCAGGCGTTTCCGGATGGCGTTCATGACGTTGATGTCGGCGCCCGACGAGAGCAGCGCATCGAAGGCGCTGGTCAGGTCTGTCCGTTCGAGGCCGTCGACCGGCGACGCGATCAGGCTCGTCGCGCCACCAGAGATGAGGACGATCGCGTCGCGGTCCTTGCTCGCCCGCTGCGCTACTGAATGGAGGCGATCGGCGGCCTCGAATGATCCGTCGCCAGGCACAGGATGATCGCCGATGAGCGATTCGAGCCCGTGCGAGGCGTCCGCGGCCGGGGCATTGGCGACGACGATGCCGTCCGTTACCGTCACCCCGCGAGCGTTCAGCGCCTCGACGGCGCCGGACGCCATGGCGTGTGCGCCCTTGCCAGCGCTGATCACGACGACGTCCTTCGTCAGGTCTTCCAGCTTCGCCACTGCCTGACGAGTCGCCGCGAACGGGTCGGCGGCCGCCACGCCGGCGCGGAACACACGGGTGAGGAATTCCCGGGCTTCGATCATCCAGGAAAAACATCGCCCCGGCGCTCGGCCGGGGCGATGGTCAGCGTCATGGCGATCCGCCGGGTGGCGCAGGCGGCGGGCTCGACTTGTCGACCGCCGCGGCCAACTCGTCGTACGATTCCTGGACGGTGACGCGGAACGGCAATGCCTTGTACGCGACCCTCCCATCCTTGTCGATCACGTAGAGGTGCCGCTGGTTGGCTGTCCCTGCCGCATTCAGCGCCTGGTACGTCGTGCTGACATTTTTTGTCTCACGGTCACTCATGACCATGACCGGCGTCTGCAATTCGCGGAACCAGTTGACGAGCGTCGTGTCGGCATCCTGGCTGATGCCGAGGACGACCACGTCGCGGCCGTTGTTGAAGAGCGTGGCGTACTGATCACGGTACGCCTCCATTTGGATCGTTCAACCACGTGTTCGCGCTTGCGGAAAGAAGGCAAGCACGACGGTCTGGCCGCGGAAGTCCGAGAGTTTTTGCGGGTTGGCAAGCTTGCCGTACCGCGTAATGCCAGTGAACTCGAAATCGGGCGCCATTTCGCCGACTTTCGGACCGACTTCGGGTGCGGGCGTCGCCGGCTGCTGACCACAGATCCGCGAGGCCGGAAAGACGATCAGTGCCGCCGCCAAGAGCGTCCCCAGACGTCGTTGATTCATCGAACCTCCAATAGTAACCGCCCTCAAGATGCCCCCCGCGCCTCGGCCGTTCAAGCGACCCGGCAGTTCGGGCGGCGAGTTGTCGCAACACGTAGTGCAGGATACCGCCATGCCGGTAGTAGTTCAGCTCCTCGGGCGTGTCGATCCGCGACCGCACCTCGAACCGCTTCGTACCGCCGGCCACCTTCGCGACCACGCTCAGCGTCGCGCGCACGGCCAGCGTGTCACCCATGCCCTGGATGTCGTACTCCTCGAACCCGGTGAGCCCGAGCGACTGCCGCGTCTCCCCGTTGGTGAACTCGAGCGGCAGCACGCCCATCCCCACCAGGTTCGAGCGATGGATGCGCTCGAACGACTCGGCGATGACGGCCCGGATGCCTAACAACGCGGCGCCCTTGGCCGCCCAGTCGCGCGACGACCCGGTGCCATACTCCTTGCCGGCAATCACCAGCATCGGGACGTTTCTCGACCGCCACTCCATCGCCACGTCGTACAGCGGCACCGCTTCGGTGCCGGGAGCAGTCGCGGTCCACCATCCTTCCTTGCCCGGCGCCAGCTCGTTGCGCAGCCGGATGTTGGCGAACGTGCCGCGCATCATGACCTCGTGATTTCCGCGCCGCGCGCCGTACGAGTTGTAGTTCTTCTTCGGGACGCCCTGGCTGATCAGCCACTGGCCGGCCGGGCTTTTTTCCGCGATCGAACCGGCGGGCGAAATGTGATCGGTGGTGATC
>CBIHMX010000532.1:0-2730 GCA_966211115.1 uncultured Gemmatimonadaceae bacterium
TCGCGGCCGTAGGTCCGTCCGCCGAGCTGCTCGAGTTCGGTGCGCAGGCGCTCGGTCGAGACATCGTCGGTGTTGACGGTCAGGAGCACATCGCCGCGTTCGACGAGTGGTCCGTAGAACGCCACCTCGTCCTTCGAGAAATCGGCCCGGGCCATGGCGCCCGCCAGGGCGCCCGAGGTTCCGCCGACGATGGCGCCGGCGGCCGCCGCGCCGCCCGTGGCGCCTAACGCCGCCGCCAGGGGTCCGGCCGCGACGAAGGGGCCAACGCCGGGAATCAGCGAGGCCGCCAGCCCGAACAGCGTGCCGACGCCGACGCCGGTGATGGCGCCCTTGGCGACGCGCTCGCCTGCCGTTCCCTCGGGCCGCCGGTCGACTTCCACGTCGTCGACCCGCCGGGCCACGATGGACAGGTGGGAATCGGCGACGCCACGCTGCCGCAATGCGGCAATCGCGGAGTCCGCCTGGGCATGGTTGGCAAAAGCCGCAGTCACGCGAGCCATCGTACGCCTCCTTCTCTATGGATGCAGTCCATGATGCGATCGGAGTCATCCCATACCCGAAGACCGCGCATCAGTTACGTGCTCAACCGTCGCGGCACGAACGGCCGCGATCGCTGCCCCACGCCGATCAGGACGCTCGCAGTGTCCGGATCGCGGCGCCTAACGACTGGGGGCGCAGGTCACCCCAGAGGTCGCCCACCCGCGCGATCCGCTTCGACATGTCGCGGAGCTTGAATGTGGCCGGGTTGGCCTTCCCCTGCTCGACTTCGTCCCACGAACACGGCGCGGAAATCGGGGCTCCCGGACGAGCGCGAACCGCATACGCGGCCGCGAACGTCGCGGGTGGGTGATTGCGGCCGGTGTCCATATAGATGCGATTGCCGCGGTCCGCCTTGCTGAATTCCAGGGTCAGCAGCTCCGGGTGGCGGCTCACGAACAGCTGGCCCACCGCCTGCGCGAATCCCGACACGACACCAGCATCCGCTTTTCCGTCCAGCGGGACCGCAATATGGAATCCCTTCGATCCCGTGGTCTTGATCCAGGTGGCGAGGCCCAGCTCGCCCAGCAGGTCGCGCAACAGGAGCGCGGCGTGGCGAACGCTGGCCGGTTCGTCCTGCATCGGGTCGAGGTCGAAGATGCAGATGTCGGGATACTGCAGGGACGGGACACGTGACACCCACACGTGCGGCGTTATGCAGTTCTGGTTCGCCAGCCAGAGCAATGACCGCTCGTCGTTCACGACCGGGTGCGTGACGGTCCCGCCCTTCTTGGGGACCTCGACCCGATCGAGCCAGTCGGGCGATCCCTTCTTCGCCAGGGACTTCTGGAAGAATCCCTCTTCACCGATCCCGCGGTGGAAGCGCTCCATGGTGACCGGCCTCCCCTTCAGGTGCGGCAGCATGACCGGGGCAATGGCCTCGTAATACGCCGCCATCTCTCCCTTGGTGATGCCGTCGTCGGGGAAGAGGATCTTTTCCGGATGGGAGATCGTGATCATGGACGGACGACCCGGTTCGCCGGACGAATGGTGACGCCTAACAAGCGAGAGTGGCGCAGCTTGCCATGGTTCGTCCACTCGATGAACGCCACCGAGACGACGATCTCCGGCCTGACCCAGTGGGCGCGGAGGCGCGGCAGTCCCGTGGCCACGGTGAACGGCGCCTTCGGGATTTCGGCTGCGTCCAGGCGCGATCGCAGGTCGCGCAGCAGCGCGCGATCGAATCCCGTTCCGACCTTCCCGGCGTACACGAAGTCCTCGCCCTCGTGGTAGCCCACCAGCAGCGCGCCAAGCCCGATGCGCGAACGTTGCGGATCGGTAAAGCCGCCGACGACGAAGTCGCCCGTCAGCTCACACTTCATCTTGAACCAGTGCTTCGAGCGTTTGTGTTCATATGGCGCGTCGCGGCGCTTGGCGATCACCCCTTCCCAGCCTTGCGCGCAGGCGCGGTCCCACGGCGCGGGGCCTCGCACTTCACCCACGCGATGCATCGGAGCCGTGAGCGGCAGTCGATCCAGCAGGCCCCGGCGCTCGTCCAGCGTCAGGCCGGTCACGTTGCGGCCGTCGATCCACAGGATGTCGAACACGTGGTATTCGCTCTGCCGGTCCCACGACAGCTCACCATCGATGATGAGGTCGCGAACAGGAAGGTTCGCGATCGCGGCCTCGAGGGCAGGGATGTGCTGGGGCAGCCTGTTTCGCGAGAGTAGCCGGACCAACTTGCCGCGCTTGAACGCCAGCAACCGTATCCCGTCGAATTTTCGCTCGAACGTCCATTCAGGGCCGTTGAAGCGCTCCTGCGTGAGCGTGGCCGCCATGGGCTCGAGCCATTCAGGGACCGCGGCCATGTGTCGCGCCTAACGCGACGGCGGAAGTTCGTTGTCGGACAGGCGCCGGACGCGAGCGCGCAGCTCTTGCACGATCACTTGCAACTCCGGATCGGCGTTCTTCCAGAGATCGATCACTTTCCGGTAGTGTTCCACCGCTTTCACGCGATCACCCCTGGCCTCGTACAACTCGCCGAGCCGCCGGTTGAACAGCGGCAGCATGAACGGGTCCCACGCCTCCATCATCCGGTCGGGGTCAAAAACCTGAAGCGCCTGTTCGTGATAGAAGATCGCCGAGTCGGCCATTTTCGCCTTGTCGAAGGCGAACGCGAGGTACGTCGGCAGGCACAAGGTGCAGTTTCCGACAAACCCGTCTGGAAGCCTTTCGGAGCGGCGCAGAAGCGCG
>CBIHMX010000533.1:0-2729 GCA_966211115.1 uncultured Gemmatimonadaceae bacterium
GCGACGGTATCGCGGCGCGATGATTCCGAGCCGTCAACCGCACTCCATGGACGCCCGGAGCGTCGGCGCGAACGCGGTCATGTTCGTGGAGCCCGAGACGCGGGAAGGCCGTGTCCTCAACGAGCGGTACCTGGCGAACGGTATCGCGGAAACCCCGGAAAGCGCGTCGGCCGCCATGGCCGAAGTTATTGCGGCATTTCGAAGCGGGAGTGAGGACGCGCTCGTACGAGCCTGCGTCGGAGTCATTCGATCGTTGACCGGCGACGTTGAGCCCATGGTGGCATCGGACGAACGAATCCTTCGGGTCATCGCCTACATCAACGCGAACCTTGGCAACAAGCTGACCCTCGACGAGGTCGCGGCGCAGGCATACCTCTCGCCAAGCCGATTCCGGCACCTGTTTGTCGAGCAGGTCGGGATGGGCCTTCGACCGTATATCCTCTGGCGCCGGTTTCTCCGGGTGTGGCATCTGGTCATGGCCGGCGAGTCGATATCCGAGGCGGCGCACGCCGCGGGATTTGCCGATGCTGCCCATCTCACCCGCACCTCACGCCGGATGTTCGGTTTCCCACCGTCGGCGTTACGCATCGGCAAGCAATTTCACGCTTAGCCGGCGACGGAAACGACTCCGTCCCTCCTCCGTCCCTACTCCGTCCCTCCTCCGTCCCTCCTCCGTCCCTGCTCCGTCCCTGCTCCGTCCCTCCTCCGTCCCTGCTCCGTCCCTCCTCCGTCCCCGGTCTGGACCGACGCGGCGACGACGCGGTACAATCGGACCGGTCATCCACGACACGAGGTCTCATGCGGGCCCCTTCATTGAAGATTGCCCTCATTTCCCCCAAGGGCCCGCTCTACCGCCATCGGGGCGGAATCTGGAAGAAATCGCTGCGCTACCAGCCGCTCACGCTCACCACACTCGCGGCGCTCATTCCGCAGGACGTCCAGCACACCGTTGAACTGTTCGATGAAGGGATCACCGATGTCCCGATGGACCTGGACGCCGACCTCATCGGGCTGACCGTCATCACCGGCACATCAAAGCGCGCGTACGAGCTGGCAGACCATTTTCGCTCACGCGGTATCACCGTGGTGCTGGGCGGTCCACACGTCACACTGATCCCCGACGATGCCCAGCCTCACGCCGATGCCACCGTCGTCGGCTACGCTGAGGATACGTGGCCCGAACTGGTTCGTGACGTTGCCGCCGGTCAGTTGAAGCCTCGTTATGTGCAGCAACCGGGGCTGAGCCTCGCCAACCGGCCATTCGCTCGGCGGGACCTGCTGCCTTCGAAACACTTCCTCACCAACAATGTTTTCGAGGCGACACGCGGCTGCGTTCATGCGTGCGAGTTCTGCGTCGTGCCGACGGCCTGGGGCCGCAAGCCGTTCCAGAAGCCGGTCGATGACGTTGTCGGCGAGATTCGCCAGCATGGCGCGCGCAAGCTGATCTTCGTCGACCTCAACATCATCGCCGATCGCTCTTACGCGGTCGACCTGTTCACAGCGCTGATTCCGCTCAAGCTGCGATGGTACGGCCTGTCGACCGTTCTCCTGGCAGACGACGAAGAACTGCTCGATCTCGCCGAGCGAAGCGGTTGCACCGGACTGCTGATGGGCCTCGAATCACTGTCGACGGTGAACCTCAAGGGCAACCGGAAGGGATTCAATTCGCCCGATCACTATGCGACGATCGTCGAACGCCTGCACAAGCATGGCATCGCGCTGCAGGGATGCTTCGTGTTCGGCCTGGACGACGACCACAAGGACGTGTTCCTCCGCACCGCCGAATTTGCGGTGAAGGCAAGGATCGATCTTCCGCGCTTTGCGGTCGTCACCCCCTTTCCGAACACTCCACTCTACCGGCGGCTCGATGCCGAAGGCCGGATCCTCACGCGCGACTGGGAGTTGTACGACGCCCAGCATGTCGTCTTCCAGCCGAAACACATGAGTGTGCAGGAGCTGCAGGACGGCATCGAAGCAGCCTGGAAACACGCCTATAGTTACCGCTCGATCTGGCAGCGCATCCGCAGCTCGCCGGCGCCCTGGCCGGTGCGACTCGGCACTAACCTGGGTTACCGGTTCTACGCGAACAACCTGTCGCGATTCTACAACTGCGACTGGATCATCGGCCGTGCACCCAGCACGCCTGCGAATGAAACTCTGGTCCGCGCGTCGTGAGCTTCCTGCCCGCCGCCATCTGCCATCCGCCATCCTCGTCTGCATGCGCCTGACGATCATTCACCCCTGCGTTGGACGAAAGCCGGGACAGAAGTACATCCGTACCTGGCAGATGGAACCGCTGCCCGCCGCGACCGTCGCCGGGCTCACGCCCCGGGACGTGGACGTGAAGTTCTACGATGACCGGATGGAACTCATTCCGTTCGATGAGAAAACGGACCTGGTGGCGATCAGCGTGGAGACGTATACGGCGCGCCGCGCCTACCAGATTGCCAGCGAATACCGGAAACGCGGCGTTCCCGTGGTCATGGGAGGCTTTCACGCCAGCCTCTGTCCCGACGAGGTGGCTCGTTATGCAGAGGCCGTCGTCACCGGCGAAGCCGAGCAGCTCTGGCCGCGCGTGATCGATGACGCCCGGCACGGCCGCCTCGAGAAGTTCTATCGCGCCGAGGGGCGGACGCCGCTCGCCGGGCTCAGGCCGGATCGTTCGATTTTCCGCGGCAAGCGATACCTGCCCATCGGCCTCGTCGAGGCCGGACGCGGCTGTCACTTCA
>CBIHMX010000534.1:0-2723 GCA_966211115.1 uncultured Gemmatimonadaceae bacterium
TGCATAGAGGTCGGTGCGGCCGTCGCCCATGCGGCCCCTGGCCTGCTCGGGCGACATGTCGGGCGGGGTCCCCTTCGCGCGACCGGTCTTGGTGAGCCGGCCGTGGAAACGCGCGGTGGCGATACCGAAATCGGTGATGACGGCGTGTCCGTCTTCGTCGAACAGCACGTTGTCCGGCTTGATGTCGCGATGGATGATTCCGCGCCGGTGCGCGTAGTCGAGCGCCGTCGCCACCTGTCCGCAGATCGCCGCCGCGGACGTCGTGGGCACGGTCCGGTCCCGCACCAGGATATCGGCGAGCGATCCGCCGGCCAGGTACGGCATCACCAGATATACGGTGTCACCGAGTGCGCCGTAGTCGACAATGGCGCAGACGTGCGGGTGCACCAGCTGGCTCGCCGCTTCCGCTTCACGACGGAATCGCTCACGCATCTCGGGATCACGGGCGAGATGCTGGTGCAGCACCTTCACGACCAGCGGTCGCTCGAGCACCGAATGCAGCGCGTAGTAGACATGCGCCATGCCCCCGCTGCCCAGGCGTCGCAGCACGCGATAGCGGCCGCCGGTCGCCTTGCGGACCAGGGAGATTTCCGGGTCGGGCGGCTCGCGCGGGGTGTCGCGCAACTCCGGAAGCTCCACCTTGCACCGGAGGCATTTGACCGCGCGTGTGCGGTTCCAGGTACCACAGCCGGGACAGAACATCAGCTAACCATTGAGGTCGAGCCTCACGAAGTCGTACGCCGGCCAGGGGCCGGTGTGGTCGAAGCGGAGGTCGGGGAGCCGGCGCTGTTCTTCCTTCAGCAGCGCCATGAACTGGCCCCAGTGGTCGCGCTCGACGAGAAACGCGCCTTCGGCGCCCTGCTCGGCGCGGCGTCCGGGCACCTCGATCGGGACGTACGCCACGGCCTGGCGCTTGAGCACCCGGAACGAGTCGAACGCGGTGGCCTCGAGGTCGGCGCCACGGGTGCGGAACTCGACCGTGTCCCAGGTGTTGCCTAACGACGCGGGAGCGACGCGGACGCGCGCGACTTGGCGGTCGTGGAGGTAGCGCAGGGCGTCGGCGAGGGTGAAGTAGTGCAGCTCCAGCCAGCGCAGCAGGGTGTCGCGGCTGCGAAAGATGGTGCCGAACGGCGCCGGTATCACCGCGCCGCAGGCAAACGCGCCCTCGACGGCTTCCCGATAGGCGGCAATGCCTTCCTCACTGGGCTCGATGCGCATGAAGGTGGCCTTCCGCACCACGGCGCTCACGTCACGGTAGTCGACGGTCTCGGCCCCGGGCACATGCGGCGCCGGGCGCCCCTCGCGCGACACGATCGCGCATAACGTGAGGGCCTCCTCTGCGTGCCGGTCGGCACGAGTCCAGATGGTCACGACGCGTCTCTCTCTCCCGCCGGTGTGATCGTTAGGCAGTGTCGCCGCACCTGACGCAACTGCCGAACCGCCTGAAGCTGCTGGCGGAATCTTCCGGTCCAAATTATCAACCTGGGAGCGAGGTTTCGTGAGTGGCTGACAGCCCGAACAGCTGTGGCCGCCGGATCTGCCCTAACTGTCGGCCCGGCAAAGCATTGGACGATCGAACCCGACCATGTTTTCATGCGGCGCGGGAGCTACAAATTCCGGTCCCGCGGTGAACCGAATTGGTCCGGGACCGTGACGGCGCGCACATAAAATTCCAATCGATGCCTGTTCAGCCCCCCATCGAAGATTGGAGTTCACAAAGGACCGGAATTTGCTGCCGGGTTCGGTGTCAGGTCCCGGGATGTGACCCAAACTGCGGTCAGGACGTGTTCATCGCCGACATCATCGCGACCGACGCCGCGCCCACGCGTTCAGGCACGTATCCGCCTTCGAGCGCCGCAATCAGGCGACCGTCACACCACTCCCTGGTGCGATCGAGCAGCCACGTCGTGAGTTGCGTGATGTGCTCGATCTCGAGTGTGAACTCGCCAAGCGGATCCCCTGCCAGGCAATCGAATCCCGCCGAAACGATCACGAGCCCGGGAATGAAATCGCGCGTCGCGGCCTCGACGGCCGACTGCAGCGCCGAGACATAACGATCCGGCGCGAGGCCGCCGGACATTGGTACATTCCAGATCGACCGATGCGGACCGCGATCGCCGGCGGCCCCCGTCCCCGGATACCATGGGGCCTGGTGCATCGACACGAAATGGATGTCCGGATCGTGTTCGACCAGCGCCTGCGTGCCATTGCCGTGGTGCACATCCCAGTCGACAACGAGCACCCTGTCCACTCCGCGCCGCTGCCGCGCGTAGTGTGCCGCGATGGCCACGTTGCCGAAGAGGCAGAATCCCATCCCCGCGTTATGCAGCGCGTGGTGCCCCGGCGGCCGGACCGCGCAGAACGCCCGCGCATTGCGGTCGATCGCGAGGTCCACGGCATCCAGCACACAACCAGCGGCGGCACGGCCAGCATCCCACGATCCTTCGCTTACTACGGTGTCGGGATCGAGCGCCCCGCCGCCCGATCCCGCGAGCTGCCTGACGAGATTGACATAACCCGGGTCGTGAGCCAGGTGCAGCTCGTCGGGGGTTGCCTGTCGACCCTCGATGTGCTCCAGCGCATGAAACAGCTCGATGTCTTCACGGAGCGCGCGTGGAATCGCGCGCAACCGGCCGACGTGCTCCGGATGCCGCCAACCGGTGTCGTGACGACCACAGTCGGCGTGCGAGATGTACGCAACCATCACGCGAGCCCTCGAAGAC
>CBIHMX010000535.1:0-2722 GCA_966211115.1 uncultured Gemmatimonadaceae bacterium
CCAAGGTGGTCGAGGACGCGGTCCGGAGGATCGTGTCGTTGATGAGGATCGAGCTTGCCTGACTGCACGTGAGGACGTGAGGACGTGAGGACGTGAGGTCGTGAAGACGTGAGCACGTGAGGTCGTGAAGACGTGAGCACGTGAGACTCCTGCAGCCGCCACCATCTGCCATCTGCCATTCCCATCGGCTATGAACGTTCTCATGATTGCCCCGGGTTATCCCGGAGAGATGCCCTATTTCTGCCGCGGGCTTACGCAGCACGGCGGCAAGGTGTACGGGTTGAGCGATGTGCCCGAGAATGACCTGCCGGCGCTGGCGCGGCAGCACCTTTCCGGTTACCTGCGCGTCCCGAATCTGACCGATGAAGGTGCCGTGGTGCGCGCTGTCGCCTCCGCGGTCGCGGGGCGGCAGGTCGAACGGGTCGTGTGCCTGTGGGAACCCGGCGTCGTACTGGCGGCAAAGCTGCGCGAAGCGCTAGGCGTGCCGGGCATGCGTGAGGCGCAGGCGCAGACCTTCCGTAACAAGGACCTGATGAAGCAGAAGGTCGCGGCGGCCGGCATCCGCACCGCGCGTCATGCGTCGGCGAAGTCCGTGGCAGAGGTGCGCGACGCCGCCCGCGAGATCGGATTTCCCGTGATCGTAAAGCCGATCGCCGGCGCTGGCTCCATGGACACCGTGCGCGCCGGTAGCGCGGAGGAACTCGAGCGCGCGCTGGCGCAGGTCAAGTCGTACGACGAGGTCAACGTCGAGGAATTCATCGAGGGCGAGGAATTCACCTACGACACGATCTGCATCGACGGCCGCATCGTCTACGAGAACGTCTGCTACTACCGGCCCAACCCGCTCATCGCGCGCAGCACGGAGTGGATTTCGCCGCAAACGATCGCCCTGCGCGACCTGTCCACACCAGCAGTGAAGGCCGGCATCGCGCTGGGACACGCGGTGCTGAAGGCGCTGGCGTTCAGCACCGGCTTCACGCACATGGAATGGTTTTACACGGCGCGGAAGGAAGTCGTGTTCGGCGAGATTGCCGCCCGCCCGCCCGGTGCCCATACCGTCGATCTGATGAATTTCGTGGGTGATGTGGATCTCTTCAGCGGCTATGCAGAAGCGGAACTCCACGGGACGTTCAGTACGTCAACGGAACGGAAATACAACGCCTCCAACATCTTCAAGCGGGCCCAGGGCAAGGGACGCATCCGTCGCGTGGAAGGACTGGAAAGCATCCTGGCGCGATTCGGCGAACATATCGCGCATGTCGACCTTCTGCCCGTTGGCGCCGAACGCCGGAGCTGGGTACAGACGCTGGTGAGCGACGGGTATGTCGTGGTGCGCCATCCGGACCTCAGTGCGTGCTATGAAATTTCGGATGCCGTGGGGACGGACCTGCAGTTGTACGCGGGCTAAAAAGCAGGTGGTAGACATGAGACGACATTAACGCTGGGCAGCGCTCCCTACACGGACTCGGCGGTTGGCGCAATTATCCCCTAGGGCTGGTGGTGGCAGGGCGTTCCGGGGCGTAAAAGTACGTCTCCGAGTTTGTGCCCCTGGTGAGGACGGCTGAGCACCTTCCTGACGTCCAATTGATCCCGATGACTCGTGATGATGAAACGACGCTTCCAGCGTCGGTGTTGAGCCAGCTACATGTAGCGCCTGACGACAAGACTGCCCGACCGCCGTTCACGGCGTCGGTGGCTACGCACGAGATGATGCAGTTGCGCCAGGACCTCGCCGCGACGCTGCTCGAGCTGTCGCAGGACGCCATCATCATCCGTGACGCCGAGGACCGCGTCACGTTCTGGAATCGCGGTGCGCAGGAGATGTATGGCTGGAGCGCCGACGACGCGCTGTCACAGCGGATCAATCAACTGCTGAAGACTGACCCGACCGCGTGGGCGGGCCTTCAGGAGGAGCTGGAACGCACTGGGTTCTGGGACGGCCAACTGCTGCAGAAGCGCAAGAGTGGTTCGGCCGTCCTTGTCCACTGTCGTGAAGTGCTCGTTCGTGATGCCGAGGGCAATCGATCGGCCGTGTTGGCGATCAAGCGCGACATCACCGAGCAGCAGCAAGCCATCCAGGCGCTCAAGGAAGCTGACCGGCGTAAGGACGAATTCCTCGCGACCCTCGCGCACGAGTTGCGGAACCCTCTCGCACCCATCCGCAACGCCGTCGAAATCATGCGGCTGGCGGGCGACGACCGAATGGCGATCGAGCACTCGCGCCAGGTGCTCGATCGCCAGGCCGGACAGCTGGCACGCATCGTGGAAGACCTCATCGACCTCGCGCGCATCGTCGAAAAGAAAGTGGAGATCCGCAAGGAGCGGGTCGCGGTGCGGAGCATCGTCGAAACGGCGGTCGAAACGAGCCGGCCGCAGCTCGAGGAATCACGCCTCAGGCTCACGGTGCACCTGCCCGCCGAACCGCTCTTGCTCGATGCCGATCCCATCCGCATCTCGCAAGTGCTCGTGAACCTGCTCAACAACGCCGCCAAGCACACCACCCCGAATGGCGAGGTCACGCTGACGGTCGAACGGGCGCACGCGACCGCGCACGACTCGCCGGCGGGTGAAGTGGGTCGCGCTCAGGACATGGCCACCATCCGCGTTGGTGATACCGGAGTCGGCATTGCGCCCACGCTGCTGCCGCATGTGTTCGAGATGTTCACCCAGGGGCCGCGAACGACGCAGCAGGGTCGGGGGGGACTCGGTGTCGGTCTTGCCC
>CBIHMX010000536.1:0-2721 GCA_966211115.1 uncultured Gemmatimonadaceae bacterium
AATCGTCAATCGTCAATCGTAAATCGTCAATCGTAAATCGTAATCACTCACGCTCCCCGAGTCTCCCAGGGTGCCGTCGCCAGACGGTCGACGGAGACGATGAAGGAAGCGGAAGCCCAAACCCACTCACGCCTCATCACCTGATGCAGCCCACACTCGAACAGCTCCTCGAAGCCGGTGTGCACTTCGGCCACCAGACCCGCCGGTGGAACCCGAAGATGCGCCGGTTCATTTTCGCCGAGCGCAACGGCATTCACATCATCGACCTGCAGAAGACCCTGCGGCAGATCGAGCTCGCCCAGAAGCTCGTTCGCGATGTGGTCATGCGCGGCGACAACATTCTTTTCGTCTGCACCAAGCGGCAGCTCGCCGCCATCGTGCGCGGCGAGGCGGAGCGCAGCAATTCGCTCTTCGTCACCGAGCGCTGGCTTGGCGGCCTGCTCACCAACTTCCAGACCATCAAGAAGCAGATTCGCCGATTGAAGGAACTCGAGGCGGGTTCGGAAGCCGGTGGTGAATTCGAGAACTACACGAAGAAGGAACAGTTGATGCTCACCCGGCAGCGCGACAAGCTGTCCAAGTACCTCGAGGGCATCAAGAACATGGGCCGCTTGCCCGGCCTGATGTTCGTCATCGATTCGCGCAAGGAACGCATTGCCGTTTCGGAGGCCAACAAGCTCGGTATCCCGATCGTGGCCATCGTCGATACCAACGCTGATCCCGACCTGATCACAGTTCCGATCGCTGGAAACGACGACGCGATCCGTTCTGTCGAGCTCATCACTCGCTTTCTGGCCGAGTCGATTGGCGAGGCTCGTCGCGAGGCGCCAGCGCGCGCCGCGGATGAGGAGTCGGAAGAGAGCACGTACAGCTCCGACCGGGGCCTCGAACCGGCCGCGGCTGGCGGGGAAGAAGAGAAGAAACGCCGGCGCCGTCCGCGCCGTCGCCGGGCCAAGCCTGAAGCCATCGCCGCGCGGCGCAAGCCGGGCGCCGAAGGTGAGGCGGAAGCGGAAGGCGGCGACGTCGTCGAGGCCGGGGACGACGGAGGCGAATAGTTTTCACGCGCCACGGATTCATGATCTCGAGATCATGAGCAATCGGTGAAGCATACCGAAGCGCCGTCGGCCACCCAGCCGGCGGCGTTGTATTTGAGTTGAAGAGTTCATGAGTTGACCAGTTGTTGAGGCTATGAGTTGGTGAGTTCAACGCTTCAACTCTCACAACTCTCACAACTCACCGACTTTAACGAGTTCACGAAAATGACCATGACTGACTACAAGCCAAGCGCCAAGGACGTCCAGGAACTCCGCCTCCGCACCGGGGCCGGCATGATGGACTGTCGCAATGCGCTCACCGCCGCCAACGGCGACATCAACCTCGCCATCGAGAACCTCCGCAAGTCGGGTATCGCCAAGGCCGAGAAGCGCGCCGGACGAGTTGCCTCCGAGGGCCGCATCGTCGTCAACATGGCGCCTGACGCGAAGACGGGTTCGATCCTCGAGCTCAACTCGGAAACCGACTTCGTCTCCCGCAACGATGACTTCGGCGCGGTGGCCGAGGCACTCGGCAAGGCGCTGTTTGCGGCAAACGTCGATGACATCGTCCACGACGCCACCGGCGGCGCCTTCCTGTCGGAGCCGTTCGAGGGGAAGACCATCCAGGACAAGGTGACCGAGACGTCCGCCAAGACCGGCGAAAACGTCGTGCTCCGGCGCTACGCGCGCCTGACGACCGACGGGACGTTAGGCACGTACATCCACCACAACGGCCGCGTGGCCGTGATCGTGGAGGTCACCGGCCCGGCTGGCGCTCCCGCCGAGGAACTCGCGAAGACGGTGGCCCAGCACTTGGCGGCCGGCGTGCCGCGCGTCCCGGAGGCGGTCACGCGCGAGGATGTGCCGACGGATATCGTGGAGCGCGAGCGCCGCATCTTCAGTGAGAAGGCGCTGGCCGAAGGCAAGCCCGCGAACATCATCGACAAGGTCGTCGAAGGACAGATCCGGAAATTCTTCGCCGAGGTCACGCTCCTCGAGCAGCCCTGGGTGCGCGACGAGTCGAAGACAATCCAGCAGCTCGTCGACGATGCGTCGAAGGCGGCCGGTGCTCCGTTGACGGTAAAGCGGTTTGTCCGTTACCGGATGGGGGAGTAGGGCAGAAGGAGTACAACTGGTAGTGGTTATTGGTTATTTGAACCGGTATTTGCAGGGCTACCGGGATACCAGTACCAGTACCAACAACCAATAACCAATACCAGGGACGCCGTGCCCCCAGCATACAAACGGATCCTGCTGAAGCTCTCCGGCGAAGCCCTCGCCGGAGAGAAGGGCACCGGCTTCGACTTCGATAGAGTCGGACAGTTCTGCGAGGAGGTCCGCGCCGTGCTGCAGTTGGGCGTTGGCGTCGGCATGGTGATCGGCGGCGGAAATATCGTCCGCGGCCGCCAGCTCGCTGAAATGGGACTCGACCGCGTCGCCGCCGACTACATGGGCATGCTGGGCACCGTGATCAACGCCCTCGCCCTGCAGGACGTCCTCGAGCGTCGGGGACTCGATACGCGCGTGATGACCGCGATGCGGATGGAGGAGTTGGCCGAGCCGTACATCCGTCGGCGTGCCTTACGCCATTTCGAGAAAGGCCGCATCGTGATTTTTGCCGGCGGCACGGGCAACCCGTACTTTTCCACCGACACCGCGGCCGCCCTGCGAGCGATCCAGATGAAGG
>CBIHMX010000537.1:0-2710 GCA_966211115.1 uncultured Gemmatimonadaceae bacterium
ACGAGACGCTGGCGGCGATCTCCGAACACCTGGTAGCCATCAAGGGACCGCTCACCACGCCGGTGGGCGGCGGCTTTCGGTCGCTGAACGTGGCGTTGCGCCAGCAGCTCGACCTGTACGCCTGCGTCAGGCCGGTACGGTACTTCCAGGGCGTCCCCTCTCCCGTGAAGAGGCCGGAAGACGTGAACATGGTGATCTTCCGCGAGAACACCGAGGACATCTACGCCGGCATCGAGTGGGCGGAAGGAACGGCCGAGGCGAAACAGGTGATTGCCTTCCTGCGCGAGCAGATGGGGGTGAAGAAGATCCGATTCCCCGATTCGAGCGGCGTGGGGATCAAGCCTATGTCGAGGGAAGGCACGAACCGGCTGGTGCGCAGCGCCATCTCGCATGCGATCGAGAACGGCTTCACCAGTGTGACGCTGGTCCACAAGGGCAACATCCAGAAGTACACCGAGGGCGCGTTCCGCGACTGGGGATACGCACTCGCGAAAGAGGAGTTTGGCGCCGAGCCGATCGACGGCGGTGAATGGGTCAAGCTGCCTGGCGGGATCGTGGTCAGGGACGTGATTGCCGACGCATTCCTTCAGCAAATCCTCCTGCGGCCGCGCGAATACGGCGTGATCGCCACGCCCAACCTCAACGGCGATTACATCTCGGACGCGCTGGCCGCGCAGGTCGGCGGCATCGGCATCGCGCCGGGCGCCAACATCAATTACGTCACCGGCCACGCGATTTTCGAGGCCACGCACGGCACCGCACCGAAATACGCCAATCAGGACAAGGTGAACCCCGGCTCGGTCATCCTCTCGGGCGAGATGATGTTCCGCTACATGGGCTGGAACGAAGCCGCGGACCTGATCATCTCATCACTCGAAAAGACCATCGCGCAGAAGCGCGTGACCTACGACTTCGAGCGGATGATGACCGGGGCCACGCTGGTCTCGTGCAGCGGGTTCGCGAAGGCGATGGTGGAGAACATGACCTGAGTCAGGCGGTGGCGACGGCCTGAATCTCGATCCCGTACCCGTAATGCAACGCCTTTACGGGTACGATCGCGCGGGCTGGCTTGTGTGAGCCCATGATGCGCGCGTAGGTCGCGTTGACCTCGCTCCACATCTCCATGTCGGAGACGTAGATCGTCATCTGTACCACCTTGTCGAGCCCACTCCCCGCGGCCTGGAGGATGGCTTCGATGTTCCGCAGTGTACGCTCGGTCTGTTCGCCGATGGGACCGGGCGTGTGCTCCTTCTGGCCCGGCACGAAGGCCAGCTGGCCGGCGACGAAGACAAAGCCGTTATGCACCACGGCCTGGGAATAGTGGCCGCCCGGAATCGGCGCGGCGTCTGTCGTGATGAAGTTCATGGGTCGTCTCGGGTCGCAGGGTTCGCCGGCAGGACGATTCCGGAGCAATCGCCAAATCCGATGCGCGTGAAACCTTCGCGCTCGCACCAACCGCGGAGGATGACTTCATCGCCATCCTCGAGGAAGCGTCGCTCTTCCCCGCCTGGCAGTTGCACCGGATTGGTGCCGCGCGACGTGAGTTCGAGCAGGCAGCCGCGCGCATCGGGCGTCGGGCCGGAAATCGTTCCACTCCCCAGCAGATCGCCGGGGCGCAGGTTGCAGCCGTTGCTGGTGTGATGCGCGACGAGTTGTCCGGGCGTCCAGTACATTCCGGCGAGCGAGGACCGGGACAGCGATACCGCCGCGATTCCCGCGTCGCGCATGCGACGCGACCGGATCAGGACCTCGATGCGGATATCGATTCCGCCTGACGAGTGGTCTTCCGGAGCGGACAGGTACGGCAGCGGATCGGGATCACCTTCGCCCCGCGCCGCGGCCGGCACGCGGAACGGCGCCAGCGCGTCCAGTGTCACGACCCACGGCGACAGCGACGTCGCGAAGTTCTTCGACAGGAACGGGCCCAGCGGCTGGTACTCCCAGGCCTGGATATCGCGCGCCGACCAGTCGTTGAGCAGGCAGATCCCGAAGATCAGGTCGTTGGCCCGAACCACCGGTACCGGCTCGCCCAGCGGATTCCCGCCGCCGATCAGCAAGCCGGCTTCCGCTTCGTAGTCGAGCCGGATGGACGGCCCGAAGGTTGGAGGTCCCTGGCCGTCGCCCGACGACTGCCCCACCGGGCGTCGCACGGCGGTGCCGCTCACCACGATCGACGACGACCGGCCATGGTAGCCGATCGGGACCCACTTGTAGTTAGGCAGGAGTGGATGGTCGGGGCGGAACATCCTGCCGACGTTGGTGGCGTGATCGAGCGACGCGTAGAAGTCGGTGTAGTCGCCGATGGTGGCCGGCAGCGCCAGCTCGGCCGCCGACTGGGGAACGATGACCTCGGACCGGAGCCGGCGGGCGCCTTCCGCTTCCGGCGAATCCGCACGGAGCAGCAGGCTCACCTGGCGGCGCAACGCCTTCCAATGCGCGCGATCGCCGGCCATCAGCGCATTCAATGAGGGCGAGGCGTACCAGCCCTCCACCCCCACTGCATCGCCCAACAGGCGGGATCGGGCCGACGCGGCCAGGTCCAGTATATCGTCACCGATGGCCACACCCGCCCGCCATGCTTCACCCCCATCGCGGCGCCGGAAGATGCCTAACGGGAGATTCTGAACCGGGAAGTTGGCGTGGCCGTCGGCCGACTCGACCCACGAACGCAGCTCCGGGCGATGCGTGTCGTCGATCACCGGCGCGGAAC
>CBIHMX010000538.1:0-2691 GCA_966211115.1 uncultured Gemmatimonadaceae bacterium
CTTCGCTACCGACGACGACGTTGATCGGCGGCGCGCCGAACAGTCCGTCGGCGGCTGCGTTCCAGCCGGCGCGGCTGAGGAGGGAGTCGCGCGCCGCCGAGAGCGCAACGACGTGCGCCACCGTGGTGCCGGTGACGAATCCTCCGGTCGTGCCTTCAGGCAACGCGAGGAGTTCGCGAATCCAGCGCAACGCCGTCTGCTCGAGACGGGTTGTCGCCGGAGACGTGCCCTCGAAGGAGCCGTGTTGTTCCCAGGCGGTCGCGAGGATGTTGCTCGCCACCGCACCCGGGAGGGCGCCACCGTTGACGTACCCGAAGAACCGCGGCCCCGCGTTCGATACCGTTGCCGGCGTGCCGAATCGGTCCATCTCTTCGATGATCGCCTGCGCAGAGGTGGGGTCATCCTGGAGCGGAATGTCGAACGCCCTCAATCCTTCGAGCGCGGCCAGGTCGGGCGCAACGCGCCGGTCGGCGAGGCTCTCGAGGTATCGCTGCGACCGGGCCGCAACATCGGCGAGAAAGTTCCAGCGAACATCTTCCGACTTCTCGAGCTGCGACCAGGGAAACATGTAAATCGGGTTCGAAGGGTCGTGGATAACCAGTTGTCCTAAACGTAAGTTGGCGAAACCTCGCCTGAACGACCCGGCGAATCGTCCCGCCGGTATACCGTCACCTGGACACGTCGCAATGAAGAAGCTTCTCCTTCCGGCCCTCCTGATCGCGACGCCCCTGGTAGCCGTCGCACAGGGTTCGAATCAGGCTTCCCCGGCACCCGGCGATTTCGGCGCTCCCTTCAAGGCACGCGCGCCAGGAGCAGGCGCGATCAAGGTGGGTCCCGAACGAGGCACCGTCGTCGTCGTGGGTGGTGGTTCACTGGGGCCGGAGATTTACGGTGCATTCATCGAGGCGGCTGGAGGTCCCGACGCACTCATTCTCGTGGTGCCTAACGCCGGTGGGGCCGATTCGGTGACGCCGAACATGGGCCAGGCCTGGCGAAACAACGGAGCCCGGAATGTCCAGGTGCTGTTCACGAAGGATCGCAAGGTTGCCGACAGTGACTCGTTCGTCGCGCCGATCCGGCGAGCCGGCGGTGTCTGGTTCGACGGCGGCCGGCAGTACCGGCTCGTCCAGGACTACGGCGCCACCAAGTCCGAACGCGAATTCATGGCGGTCCTCGAGCGCGGCGGCGTCGTCGGCGGATCGTCGGCCGGCGCGACGATCCTGGGCGACTTCATGGTGCGCGGCGCGCCGTCGAACAACAACGCCATCATGGACTACCCCGGATACCAGAAGGCATTCGGATACCTGAAGAACGTCGGCGTCGACCAGCACGTCGTGGCGCGGTCGCGGCTACCCGACCTCGCCGATTCGATCATCACTCG
This sequence comes from uncultured Gemmatimonadaceae bacterium, assembly GCA_966211115.1. Taxonomy (GTDB): domain Bacteria; phylum Gemmatimonadota; class Gemmatimonadetes; order Gemmatimonadales; family Gemmatimonadaceae; genus JABWBJ01. Next base: position 1,382 of record CBIHMX010000538.1, read on the forward strand.
CTATCCGGACCTGCTCGGCATCTCCGAGGATGAAGGGACAGCCTGGGTGATTCGCGGCGACACCGGTCGCATCATCGGCCGCAGCAAGGCGTTCGTCTACAACGGCCGCGATCCCAACGACGAGGGCAGCCCGTTCCTGACGCTGCGTCCCGGCGATGCCTACGACCTGAACGCGCGACGGGTCATCCGCCGAGCGATCGATGGGTCACCGCTCACGGTCGATTTCATCAGGACGATGTTCGCGAAGTACAACGACCCCGCGTCAGGCGGCGCGACGGTGCTCGTAGCGCAGGACGGCCGCGTCCTCATCAACGAGGCGTTCGGCATTCCGGTGCAGCCGCGGTACATGCCTCGCACGACACTTCCGTTGTTCGACGCCGGTGAAATGACGAGCATCTTCACCGCGATCTGTGCGCAGTTGCCTGCGCCCGCGGCTCGCGGCCGCGGCAATGCAGCGGGCGGCGGTCGCGGCCGTGGAGGGCCTCCACCTTCACCGCTGGAACAGTGTGTGAGGCGAGTGGCGCAGCCAGTTGGGGCGTCGAGGACGATGGCGCCGGATTCGACTCACATCCATACGAGTGTCGACGAACTGTACCGCATGTCGCTCGGCTACGAATCGCCGGCAACCTGGCGCGACGTGGACCTGAGACGTGGCTGGTCGCCGGATACCAATCGGAACGTGGAGAGGCTGATCGTGTCGGCCCGGACCGGCGGCAAACGTGGCGTCTTTGTGCGCGTCCCCGATCGCAAGCTGACGGTCATCATCCTTACCAACGATGACTCCGCGGATGCGAATGGCATGGCCAACAGGATCCTGGAACGACTGCGTTCGGCGCAATGAGTCCGGGGCCCGACCCCGAACCCACTAACGCGCCGCCGGCGCGGTGAACGACGGTGGCACGCCGACCACCACGCTGGCGCTCTTGCGCGACGGTCGGTGTCAGAAGAATGAGAACGCCGGCGGTGCCATGTTGTGCTTGCGGAAGTTTGCGACCACCTGGCCGGCGGTCCAAACGGTATGCATGTGGATCTCATCCCAGACCTGCCAACGCGTCATCTGGCTGCCGAACAGGTTGACCGTCTCGCCGCGCGCGGCTTCCGTTTGCGTGCGCAGCAGGTTCACGGCATAGTCGTACGCGACGGACACGAAGCTACGCAAACCCGCTCGCGTGTTGAACGCCGCACCGGTATCGGGCAGGGTGAGGGCGGGACCGTTCATCATCGATCGCGCGATGACCGCCGCGGAACCGGCGGCGTGGTGGATCTGGTTGGCGAAGTCGCGCTGGGCAGGCGTCGCGCGGTCGCGGTAG
>CBIHMX010000539.1:0-2691 GCA_966211115.1 uncultured Gemmatimonadaceae bacterium
ATATCGTAGAAACGGTCAGGCATGCCTGTCCGCCGACGTTCGAGCTCCTCGGTGATGAACGCCGAATCGAGGTTGGCCTCCGGCTCGAGCAAGGCTCGCGCCAACCGGCCCTGCGGCTGTGCGAGGTCGATGGCGTACAGACGTCCCGGACGGGTGCCTGACGAGTTCGGATACGCCTGCGCGTCGCCCGGGAGCGCGTCGACCATCACGACATCGATGGCATTCCGTTGCAGTGCCGCGACCAGCGAGTCCGCATGGCCGGTTGCATCTCGTTCCAGGAGGATCGTTCGCAACGTCGTGGCGGCGACGGTACTGTTGGAGCGCCGTTCGCTGAGGTAGTCACGAATGAGTGCGGTCCGGCGCCGGCTCGCTGTCGTTATGGTCGCGATCGACGTGGCAAAGTGATTGCGCGCCGCCTGCGCGAGGGTAAGCACCGTGCCATCCTGCCGGCGAATCGCGCCGCCACTGCTCGACGCCTGCTCATACGTCATCCCGATGGCGCCATTGAGGATGGGCCACGAGACACCATAGCCCGGGTAGAACTCGTCGTAGCCTTCGCGCCGGAAGTACGGCCAGCCGTAGGCATCGAATGCGGCCGCGTTCCCTGCCGCGAACGTCTCCCACCAGTTCCGGACCGACTCGGACACGTTCTTGTTGATCGGTTCCATCGGCGGCGCGAAGAAATACGTCGAGTTCGACCCCATCTCATGGAGATCGACGACGACGTGCGGCCACCAGTCGAAGAAGAGACCCACTCTCGCCCGCGTCTCCGGATGCGAATGCAGGAACCAGTCGCGATTCAGGTCGAAGTGGTAATGACTCGTCCGCGCGCCGGGCCAGGCACCCTGCTGGTGAAGGCCGGAAGGGGACGGATCGGCACCGAACACACTTCGCTTTCGCGTCACGTCCTGCACGTGCCGTTCGTGTCCGTCAGGGTTCTGGATCGGGTCGATCAGCACGACCACGCTATCGAGCAGGCCCTGGGTCGCGGCATCGGTGCCGGCGGCCATCTGGTAAAGCGTGGCCAACGAGGCTTCCGTGCCTGACGCTTCGCCACCGTGCACCGTGTACGCGAGCATAACGACAGCGGGCATGCGCGCGACGATCGCATCCAGTTCGGCTGCGGGGGCGCCGCGCGGATCGCCGATCCGCCGCGCGTCGGCACGGATCTGTTCGAGCCGGGCATGATTCCGTTCGCTCGTCACGATGGCGGCGACGTACTCCCTGCCCTCGAACGTGTGGCCGAGCGTGTCGAGCACCACTCTGGGTGACGCCTGCGCCACGCGTTCGAAGTAGCGAAGCACCATGTGATGCGGCGTGAAGCGCTCGCCGATTTCATAGCCCAGCACAGAACGCGGCGTCGGCACGCGCGCGTCAAAGGTCGCGCCAGGGGCGGCAAAGGAGTGCTGCGCCGTCAACGTGGCCGGCGCAAGCAGCAGGAAGAAAACATGAACGATGTGGCGCATCAGTCGACACGGTTGCGGGAGCGATAACGATACGCAGCGGTGCCGACGTTGCCTACCGGCGCGTGACGCGCCGTGCTAATCCACGCGCAATGTCGTCGCTGGATCCACCCGGATGGCGCGCCGGGCGGGCACCATGGCGGCGACTGCCGCCACCAGTGCCAGCACCGCGACCGCCACCACCAGCAGGCGCGGGTCGCCTGTCGACGTTTCGTAGAGCATCGCGGTCAGTACTCGGCGGATCGCCCAGAACACGAGCAGGCCCGCGAGACAACCGGCGGCGACAGAGGTGAGCGCGCGCCGCACGACGTTTGCCGCGATCGTGGAACGTCTCGCGCCGAGGGCCAGTCGGATACCGATCTCCTTCATTCTCTGCTGCACGACGGCGGCAATCACACCGTAGATCCCGATCCCCGCCAGTAGTAGCGCGGAACCCGCAAATACACCGATGAGCATCGTTCGAAAGCGTGGCCCGGATACACTCCGGCTGACGACAGCCGTCAGCGGCTCAACCGCCGGAACGAGCTGCGGCTCCTCCATCGTGACCTCACTACGAAGAATAGAGGCCAGGTTTTTCGATGTCCCGCGCACCAAAATGACGGGCGTTCCATCGCTCGACTGCGCGCGAGGAAGAAGGATGGTCGGCCGCGGTACCCGATCGAGCGCCACCTCGCGAATGTCGGCTGCAACACCGATGACGCGTGTCTGCTTCTCGAGTCCCGGACGTAACCAGCGATCATTGTAATGGCCGATCTGGACGGTCCGGCCTATCGCGGACGAGTCAGGCCAGAATCGCCTCGCGAGTGCCTCGTTCACGATGGCGACTGGTTCACTGCCCTCGGTGTCGCCGTCACCGAAATCGCGGCCGGCCGCCAGCGGGATACCTAACGTCTTCAGGTAATCGGGCGATACGAAGCGCAACTCGACCGCGCCAATGGCGAGCTCCGGATGGTCCCTCGTGTCGACGGGAAAGTTCCTGCCGCGTTCGAGCGGAAGGTTTGGCGCGGCAGCCGCATACTCGACGCCGGGCACGCCACGTACCCGATCGAGCAGGCGATCAACGAGCTGGTCTCGGCGCGCGGCATCGTAGGCTGGCGGCATCCGTCCCAGCCTGACGGCATGGACGCGATCGGCGTCGAAGCCGGGATCGACGCTCGTCAGGCGTGCGAAGCTGGCGATGAAAACCGTCGCCCCGGCCAGTAACACCACTGCGGACGCGGTTTCGAGG
>CBIHMX010000540.1:0-2683 GCA_966211115.1 uncultured Gemmatimonadaceae bacterium
GATTGACGATTGACGATTGACGATTGACGATTGACGATTGACGATTGACGATTTTCGATTGACGATTTTCGATTGACGATTTTCGATTGACGATTTTCGATTGACGATTTTCGATGGGGGGCTGGATTCTGATTAAACTTAACGAGCCTATCGTCCAGTGCCGCAACAGCATGACCTCCATTCCCGATGAACCCAGGCGCCTGACGCTGCAATGCCAGTTCTGCGATACGTGGAACCGGATCGACGCGTCACGTGCCGCTGATCGCCCGAAATGTGGAAGTTGCGGGCGCCCAATCCTGCTCGACCGTCCATGGATGCTCACGCAGGATTCCTTCGATCGCACCATCGCCGAAACCGACATCCCCGTACTGGTCGACTTCTATGCCGACTGGTGCGGGCCCTGCAAGATGATGGCACCGTCGGTCGACCAACTTGCCGCGGCGAGGACCGGGAGTGCGCTGGTCGCCAAGCTCAACACCGACCTGGCGCAGGCGACTTCACAGCGATTCAACGTCCGCGGGATCCCCACGACGATCGTGTTTCGCGACGGGAAAGAAGCGAAACGGGTGACGGGAGCCGTGCCGTACGCGGATCTGGAGAAGCTGTTAGAGCGTTGAAGAGTTGAAGAGTTGACGAGCAGGGCCGCCTGTTCAACTCTTCAACCCATCAACTCAACCTACTCGTGGGCCGGTAACGGCTCCATCGTCTTCGGGTCGCATGGGACCTGGACTTCGTCGCGGTATTTCGACGTCATCAGGAAGACGCGCATGCGCGGGAAGGCGTCCATGAACTGCAAATACGTATAGCCCCAGACGCCGAGGTAGCCGAGGAAGGTCCCGATCTCCCAGAGGCCCAGCGGCAGCGCGGTCGCTCCGGCGTGCGTGATCGGGTAGATCTCGAGGTACCGGTGCAGCCAGATGCCCACGAGGCTCGACGTGGCGAAGAACGCCATCGTCGGCGTGAAGATCTTCGGGTACTTGCCTAACAAGCCGAAGAAGGGCAGCACGAAGGCGAGCATCCCGGAGGCCACGGTCAGCGACGTCCACGGCTCGATCAGGCGCGCGCGGAAGAAGTGCGTCTCTTCCGCGAAGTTTCCGTACCAGATGACGAGCAGTTGCGCGAACGTGAGGTAGCCCCAGAACGCAGTGAACGCGAAACCGAGCTTGCCGATATCGTGGAAATGCGAGTCGGTCACGACGTGATGCGCACCCATCTGGTTGCGCCACGCGCGGGCCACCAGCGCCAGGAACATGAGGTTGCAGAGCCAGCCGCCCATGAAGAACTGCCAGCCGTACATCGTGCTCTGGAAGTGGTAATCGACCGACATCGAGAGATCCCAGGACAGGATCACCCAGCCGAACCCGAAGACCAGCGTCAGGAACACCGCCAGGCGTCCCTGGATCGAATGTGTAGTGTGCAACTCGCGCCGTTCGTCGCCGAAGCCCGCGCGCATGCGGGCGCGCAGGCCTTTCGCCCAGTTCGCGCCCCACTCGGGCACCACGCCGACGTCGAGGCGAACGGCCGTGTAGACGTACCAGATGCTGAGCGCGGTGAGGAGCCCGAAGATGCCGACGACACGAATCGTCCAGAAGGTCGGGTCGAGCCACAAGGCCTTCTCCGGTTGTGCCGGCGGTTCGTGGACCCAATGGAACGTGTGGGCCTTGCCGATGACCGTGACGAGCAGCATCAGGAACGCCACCGGCATGAAGGCCACGCTGGCTTCGGAGAAGCGAATGACCGCCCTCGACCAGCGCGCCGTCGTTATGCGCTGCACGGCCGACAGCAGGACGCCTGAGGACGCAATGACCGAGAAGAACAGCCAATTGACATGCCAGGCCTGCCAGGCGCGTTCCTGGCCGGTAGCGGCGCCGACGACGAACACGACGATGCCGAGGATGGCCAGGAGCAGCGAAATCTGCTTCCACCTGGGCGATACCGGCCGGGTGATGAGCGCCGCCAGTTCCTCGCGCGGCGGAAAGTGACCGTCCTGGTGTGCCACTATCGGTCTCCTCCCTGGCGAGCGGTGTCAGGCGCCGACGGACGATGCGGAATCGGCCGCGTCGGTCCGAGCATACTCGCGCCCGGCACCTTGTCACCCGTGACACCCGGCAGTGCGACGGGGCCGCGCTCGACCGTTCCCGCAACCTGTCCCTGGAGCACGCGCAGGTAGTTGATCAGGTCCCAGCGATCGCGTTCTTCGATCCGGTTGTACGACGGCATCAGGCCGCGACCATTGCGGATCATGCCGAAGATGTATCCGTCGCTCCGGCCTTTCGCGATATCGTTCTGCAGGGAAATCGCGGGGAACCCGAAGCGCGTCGCAGTGCCCATGCCATCAGCGTTGTCGCCGTGACAGACGGCGCAGTTGATCTGAAACTGCATGCGGCCGGCGGCGAGCGAGGCGTCGCTGACGGGGATCGGGTTAGGGATGCCCGCCATCGAGTCGATCGCGGCGATGGTCGGCGCGTAGGAAACCATCCATGCTGGAGCAACCGTGCCATCCGTGGGCACGGAACCCTGCGGTTGCCCGCGAACGCCTAACGTGTCCGTGCGCCACGATTCCCACGTGACGATGTTCGGCTGCCGCTTGAAGTCGGTGAACCATTCGCAACCCGTTGTTGCGACCAAGAGGCTGCACAGGGCAAGCACGTGATAGAGCGACCCGAACCTGGGGCCTGGGACA
>CBIHMX010000541.1:0-2672 GCA_966211115.1 uncultured Gemmatimonadaceae bacterium
TGGACGGGATGGTGGCCCTGGCGATCGCGATTGATGTGAAGGCCCTTCGCGGCTTCGGCAGCCTGTTGTTCGAGGCGCTGGTCAGAATCGGAGGCGGACTTATTGCGATGGGTGAGCCCGATGTCATCATCGCGTTTCCGCGATTTCTTGCCGGATGGGCGATATTGACTGGTGTTGCCGAGGCAGTCGTTGCGCTGGTGCTGCGGCGCGAGCTCGCGGGCGAGTGGCCTCTCCCTTTCGCGGGCGCGATATCGATCATCGTAGGTGTCCTGTTGCTTGTGACGCCTGTGACGGTAGACGTGTCGGCGCTCAGATGGCTCGTCGGGCCCTACGCGATGATTTTTGGGGTGACGCTCGTGGCGTTTGCGCGTCGCCTGCATCAGCTCGCACAGGAAATGCAAGCCGCCTGAGGAACACTACTGGAACCGCAGCGGTGGCTCGGCATGCAGCCGGGTCACGGCGGAGCTCGAGCGGAACGGCCACTGGCTGTTCACTCAGCACATAGAGTGAGCACCGGGCAGTTCGCTTCGCGAATCACGTGGGACGTGGTCGACCTGTACAAGCGTTGGTTGACGGCGCCTTTCCCGTGAACCGCCATCACGATCAAGTCCGCGCAGACCTCTGCCGCCACCCTCAGGATCTCCCTGTCGGCCTTGCCTGCGGTGACGCGTGCCTCCGGCCGGCACCAAGCTCGCGCGTCAGCGGGTACTGCCCTTTTCAGGCGCTTCATCGCATCGCGTTCGCGCACCGAAAAGTACTCGGGCAGTTGTTCGAAGAACCCTTCCACCACGTGCAGCAGGATCAGACGAGCACCGGTCCTTTTCGTGTGGGGCGCCATACCCTTCAGGAATGGCAGCACCAGTAACAGGACGTGCTCCAGTGCTCGTGGCTCAGATTCGTGAAACTCTATCGGGCACAGAATTCTCTCGTACATTATCGGCTTCGCTCGTTCGGCAGGGGGCACCGTGAGCACCGGAACGCGAGTCGTTCGCAGCACGCGTTCGGTCACGGATCCAAGAAGCAGCCGCTGAATCCCTTTTCGCGCGTGTGTGCCCATCACGATCAGATCGGCGGCCAGGTGCTCCGCCTGGGCGACGATCTCACGTTCGGCGTTGCCCTCCTTCACCAGGATTTCTGGTGGACTCTTGAGAGTGCTGAGCGACGGGCTGCAGAAGCGGCGCACGTCGCCAAGCACCTGGTCAGGCTCAATCGAAGCGATCAGCTCGGGGGACACCGCCACAGCGTCGACGGGGATCGGTGAGGGTAAAACGCTGAAGACGTGAAGGATGATCAGCTTCGCTTCGCACCACCTCGTCACGGCCACCGCGTGATCGAGCGCGTGGCGTGAGGGCTCCGATAAGTCCACAGGACAGAGGACGTTTGCGATTCTGATCAACGTAGGCCTGACATCGCACGCCGTGAATGCGCACGATCGCGCAAACTGCGGCGTCGCACCATAAGCGCACTCCTGATTCAAGCCGCATTGAATTCGGCCCACAAGCGAAGACGAGTTCCCTTTCGAAGTCTTGTTTGGATCGACGAGCTTTCAAGCGGCAACGCCTCCGAGCGGCTGCGAAGTACGGCAGGCATCCGTGCGATGCCGAACGACACCCCTGAAAGGAAACCGGGATCTGCTGGCCACGGTCAGGCGCCCTGTTGTCGAATTGAACTAGAGGCCGCACATTTGAGAGGCACTGACATGCGCAACAGAATCTTCGTTAGCTCTGGATACGCGGTACTGCTACTCAGCTCGTTCACGGTGGCGATCCTCTCGGCACAGCCGTTGGACAAGCGGACGTTTTTCACGTTCAGCGCGCCAGTCGAGGTACCAGGTGTCGCACTTCCCCCTGGCAAGTACATCTTCCGCATCGTGGATCCAAATAGCGGCGGGAGAGTTGTGCAGGTAGTAAGTGCCGATGGCACCAAGCCCTTCGCGATGTTCTTTACCATCCCGGCCGAGCGGCTGACGCCTGCGGCCGAACCGGAAATCCGGTTCATGGAAACCCCGGAAGGTGTACCACCCGCCATCAAGACGTGGTGGTACCCCGGAGAGACAATTGGCCGCGAGTTCATCTACCCGAAGGAACAGGCACGGCGTCTCGCAAAGAATGCCTCGGCGCCGGTGCTCACGACCCAGCAGCAGACCACGACTGCCGAACAGACAAACACGGACGCTCTCGCCAGGCTCTCATCGACGGGTCAGGAATCGCCCATAAAAGCCGGCGACAAGCCAAGCGCGTCGGCCCCCGGTGGCAGGGCGCAAGAGGGAGAAGCGGCGCCCGAATCGATCTCGATCAAGCCTCCGAAGGTTCCGATCAAACCTGGAAGGTGATCCTGAAACGCTCCGAGCGGTCGCAAGCGACGGCAACAGCGAACGCGAATCACGGCGCTCGGTTTTGTGCGCGGAGCCGTACGCCGATGAGAAGCTGAAGCGAATTCAGCGCGTCGAATGGTGGAGACCCTCTGCCTACGACGCCGACGAAGCGCTCCCGCGCCCCCACCGACAACAGCAGCGATCCGACTCGTCGCTGCACACCGATCTCTGCGTGCACCGGTACCGCCGCGGCCTGGACGCCGGCACTCCAGGCGATACCGCCGCCGCCGCCAATTTCCCAGTAGGGCCCACTCTCGGCCATTGCCTGAAACGGCCGACGATATCGGGCCTCGAAGGT
>CBIHMX010000542.1:0-2668 GCA_966211115.1 uncultured Gemmatimonadaceae bacterium
TTCACGACTTCACGACTTCACGACTTCACGACTTCACGACTTCACGACTTCACGACTTCACGAGGTCTTCATCACGCGCCCGATGGCGGTCACCAGCTCGGCAAACCCTGCCTCGGACGCGCCAAGCTGCTTGCGGCCCGCGGCCGTGATCGTGTAGTAACGGGCGCGCTGGTTGTTAGGCGTCTGCTTCCATTCCGCCCTGATCCACCCTTTCTGCCGCATGCGCTGGAGGGCAGGGTAGAGCGATCCCTCCTCGATGCGCAGGATGTCGTGCGACAGATTCTCGATGTGACGGGCGATCGCGTACCCGTGCATCGGCTGCACGCTCAGTGTCTTGAGCACGAGCATGTCGAGGGTGCCGGGAAGAAGGTCGCGCCGGGTCGTGGGAGGCATGGCCATGGATTGTCTAGGGGATAGACAGTCTATGGCCTCAAACCGTTGCCCGGTAGCCCCTCCCTTTGGGCCCGGCCTAGTCGCCCCTCCCGTCAGCGCTTGCGCGTCGCCTCGAACAGCACCACGGTCCGGTCGTCCTCGTCACTGAATTCGAGCGTATTCCCCATGACCCGCCAGTGCACGGTCCCGTTGAGGGCATCGAGGAGCTGCCGCTCGAGCGAGTCCAGGGGGGCGCCACAGGCCATCATGGTCCCGGTGCCAATCCCGAACGCGATCTCGTTCCCGGTTCGCGTCGCCTTGCCGCCTATGCCGTTGCAACCGACGGTCGTTGAATACGTGAGGGAGTCTCCCCGACCCGCCAGCACGAGGTGCGGCGTGGTCCGGCCGATCACGCTCGTCAGGCGCTGCTCACCCAGCTTCGTGATCCGCCAACGGGTATCCAGCAGCGGAGCGTTTTCCCCCGAGCTCGCACAGGTCTGATTCGGCCATCCGTCGATAAACTCCCTCACCACCACCGTTGGTGTCGTTCGTCCCGAACCGGCTGGTTCCGGGCGCTCCGAAATGGTGCCGTCAAACGTCACATACAGTGGTGCACCCGGGGCGCGTGAGAGTTGTCCGTAAACCAGCTTCAACTCGGGGTAGTCTGCTTCCATGGAGATTGGAAAGACTCGGCGTGTTTGGCATTCCGTGAGTCGCGCGGCGTCGGCCAGGAACGTCATCTCACCAGCCAGCAGAAGGTCGCCATCGATCTTGTCGTCGGCCACGCCGACGCGTCGCAGCATGATGTGTACCGAGTTGCCGGTGCCGTGGGTGAGGACAGAATGGGCGCGACTGGACACCCAGATACGGCGCTCGTCGACCCGAATGCTGGCGCGCACCACGTAGTTCCGTTCCGGATTGATCAGCGATGGATCGAACGAAATGGCAAACGAAATGGGGCTCTTGCTCACATCCTCGATACGTTGCCGGCCTATCGCCGTTGGTGGCGCATCCACTCGAGACACGTCCTGCAGCACGGCCTCGAACGTGGCATCATCTGGCAGTGTCACTTGCTCTCGATACGTCGCCGTTCCAGTGACAACGCCCGGGCCGCTGACGGTAGCCGCCGGCGCCGTATCAGTCGACGGCTGTGACGAACTGCATGCCATGGAAAACGCGAGAACGACCAGCGCCGCGTAAGGCGGCGCGAAGGGAACAGTCCGCATGGTGACGGCCTCCGGGCGGCTTGAAGGGCGCGTTCGACGCGCGCAACACTCACATCTACACCGTCCCCGCCGAATCGACCGAATCCAGTTGCCTGACAGACGGCTGACGCTGTTACGTGCCGACCTGATTCAGCCGGCAGCTTTTTCGTTTACCTCGCTGCGGGTCCTGTCACCAACCGGGCAATCTGGTTGCCCGAGCCATCGCGCAGCTCCAGCGTGTCGCCTGTTATGGACCAGCTTCGCGTCCCGGTGAGTACGGACTGAAGCTGCACCTCGAGGGCGTTCAACACTTCGCAGTACATCTTGGTGCCAATTCCGGGGCCAAAGGTGAGGCTGTCACCGTTAATGTTGGCGTCGCCGCCGATGCCATTACACCCAACCGTCGCCGAGTAGGTGATCGTGCCGCCGCGTTCGGTGAGCTGCAGGTGGGGCGCGCGCGGGCCGCTGTCGGACGCCGCCGGTACAGACATCGTGTCGAGCGTCGTTATGCGCCAGTAGGTATTCACCAGTCCGGCCTGTGAGGCGGTGCTGTCGCGTGCGGCTCCAATGCTGGCGGGAGGCGGGGGCGCGTCAGCGTCGGGCTGCCTCGGCCCGCAGGCCGCCATTACGATGGCGCCGAGAAACGCGAGCGCTGCTCTCATGCGGTCCTGCTCGCCGCGGCGACGACCGCATCGGCCGTGATGCCAAACTCGGAATACAGGCGCTGATACGGAGCCGACGCCCCGAAGTGATCGATGCCGATCATTACGTCGCCTGGCCGCAGGAACCGGTGCCATGACATCGAGTGCCCCGCTTCGATCACGATGCGCCTGACGCCGTCCGGCAGTACCGATGCCTGGTACTCGTCAGGCTGCCTGAGGAAATACTCCTGGCTGGGCATGCTCACCACTCGCACTGCACGCCCCGATTCCTCGATGCGTTTCTGTGCGTCGAGCGCCAGTCCGACCTCTGATCCCGTCGCAATGAGAACGAGATCCGGAGCCTGCCGCTTGGCGCCGGCGTCGAGCACGTAACCGCCCCGGGCCAGGTCCGCCGCCGCGCCGCGGTGCGCGCGGTCGATGAACGGAACC
>CBIHMX010000543.1:0-2667 GCA_966211115.1 uncultured Gemmatimonadaceae bacterium
CCAGACTTCCGGTCGACGAAGGCGACCGAGTCGTCGCCATTACCAACCGCGACATCGAGGCCAGTCAGGACGTCAACACGACGCACCTGCACAGCCTTGCCGTATGGCGCGGCGCACTTCGCACGATCCGCGACATCAGTGCGTACCGGCTTGCAGGACGTAGCGTCACGGTCGGCGACTTCGCTCCCCAGTCGTTGCAAGTCGCCGAGATGACGGCGTCGGCCTTCCGCGTTGTCCGGATTGCGCCGATGCAAGGCCGGACGTTTACCGCCGAGGATGAGCGGGAAGGTGCGCCGGACGTCGTGATAATCGGGCATGAACTGTGGCAGCAACTATTCAATGGCCGTGCCGACGTGATCGGTCAGACTGTCCGGCTCGGAGAAGCGCCACATGCGGTGATCGGCGTCATGCCTGAAGGATTCGGTTTTCCGATCAACAATCAGCTCTGGGCACCACTGCGGCTGAATCCCTCCGCGTTCGAGGCCGGCCGCGCACCGTCGATTACTGTATTCGGGCGACTCTCGCCGGGCGCGTCGCTCGAGGACGCCGCTCGCGAACTGGCCACGGTTACGCCACGTATAGGTGACCGGCTCTCCTCGAGGGCCGAGTTCATTCGCACCAACGTGAAACCCTACACGCAGGCGTTTTTAGATGGCTTTTTCAACGGCATGGGCTACGGGTCCCTCGCGCGGCAAGCGCAGGTACTGGTATTGCTGCTCCTGTTCGTCGTCACGACGAACGTCGCCATCCTCGTCTACGCGCGCACGGCGAGCCGCGCCGGCGAGATCGCGGTGCGTACAGCGTTAGGCGCCAGCCGGTCCCGGGTTGTAACACAGCTCTTCATGGAAGCGCTGGTGCTCTCGGGGGTATCGTCGCTCGTCGGCCTCTGGATCGCCTCCGCGGCGAGCCGCCGCGCCGGCGGAATGATTCGGATGGCCTATGGCGATCTGATGCCGTACTGGATCCGGCTCGATATCACTCCAGGCGTCGCGCTCTATGTCGCTGGGCTCGCGGTAATCTCGGCGATCGTCATTGGCGCCGTACCGGCGTTGAAGGCGACGCGGGCTCACGTATCACAGAGCCTGAAGGACGTCTCCGGAAACGCCTCGATGCGACTGGGTCGCACCTGGACGACACTGCTCGTGACGCAGGTGGCGATTTCGGTTGCCGTGCTTCCAATCGCACAGATGGGCACGCACGCCTGGTTCGCGCTCGCCTTTACCGACCTCGCGTCGCCGATGACGACAAATACGGTGATCGCGAACCTGGAGCTCGACCAGGACCCGGAGTCCTTTTCGTTCTCATCAGATGTTCGAGCCCGGCGACGCGCGCGATACACGGCCAGCGTCAACGAGCTCGAGCGACGATTGGAGGGGACTCCAGGCGTACGAGTGCTCCGTACGTGGCCCGCGGTTGACCTGCGCGAATTCATGCAGGTCCAGATGGACACCGTCGGGCGTGTTGACACGGTCTGGACATCCATGCCGACGGTAGAGAGGGCCTACGTCGAAGCCGACTATTTTGATGCCTTCGACATCGCGCTCCTCGCTGGCCGGAGTTTCACCGAAGCGGATGCGGCTCCTGGAACCGTCTCCATTGTCGTCAATCGCGCCTTTGCGAATCGGTTCTTCGGCGGCATGAACGCACTCGGCCGGAGGGTACAACGGTTAGGCAGCGCATGGGTCAGCGGCGTGCGGCAACCTTCCCGTGAACCGTGGTGGGAAATCGTCGGCGTGGTAGACGATTACCCGCGCATTCCCACGCACTCGGGCTATCCGCGAGTTTACCTGCCGCTCCGTGTGGCGGAGACGTACCCGATTGTCTTCGCGGTGCACACGCCCGCTTCGCCCGGGGCCGCCGAACGTGTTCGGCAAGCCGCGCTCGCGGTGGATCCAACGATTCGCCTTGGCACCATCCGGTCGCTCGAGGAACGCCTGGAGGACGGGATTCAGGCCGAAAAGCTGGGCATTCTCGGCCTCGTCCTGATGACCATGAGCGTGGTACTGCTTTCCACGGCCGGCATCTATGCCATGATGTCGTTCACTGTGACCCGCCGCCGCCGGGAGATCGGGATCCGATCAGCGTTAGGTGCCGGGAGCGGCCGCGTGCTGGCCGGGATCCTGTCGCGCGCGCTGTGGCAGATCGGTACCGGCGTCGCGATCGGCGTGGTCGGGGCGCCGATTATTGCGGCACTCGCCGGCAACACGTCGACGCCAACGCAGCTTGTGGTGAACAGCCTCGCGCTGATCCTGTCGATGGTAGTGGTCGGATTGCTGGCAACGATCGGTCCGGCGCGCCGAGCCTTACGAGTGCACCCGACGGAAGCACTGAGGGCGGAGTAGCGCCGCTCAGCCGTTCGAATGCCAATCACGGGGCCTGGCCCCGCCATTTCCTGGTTACTCGCTCCGGAGTACCACAGCGGGGTGCGTTCGAGCCGCTCGCCGCGCGGGGACGAGCGTCGCGACCAGTGTCACCGTCACGAGCAACACCGTCGCGATCGCGAACTCGGCGATGCTGGTCGGCTCGACACCGTAGAGGAGGGTCCGAAGGAATCGTGTCGCGCCAAACGCGGCGGCAAGTCCGGCGACGGTGCCGATGCCGACGAGCTTGATCCCGTCATGGAGCACCATCCGGCCCACGCGCGCCGGCGCGGCGCCCAGCGCGAGA
>CBIHMX010000544.1:0-2667 GCA_966211115.1 uncultured Gemmatimonadaceae bacterium
GGTCGAGGCGGTGCGACGTTCGTGGTGGAGTTGCCGAGCGCGACCTCACTCACTCGTCAGGCACTGGAGCAGGACCAGTGAAGGTATACCTGCGGACATACGGGTGCCGCGCCAACCAGTACGACACCGAGCAGGTGCGTTCCCTGGTCGAGCGAGCCGGAGGTGTCATCGTGGATGACCCATCGGACGCGGATCACGCGGTCTTCAACAGTTGCGCGGTCACGGCCGAGGCGGAGGCCGAGCTGCGGAAGGGCATTCGCAAGGCCGCCCGATCGAACGGATCGTTGCGCACCGTGGTCATGGGCTGTGCGGCGTCGCTCGATCGTGGCCAGTTGCGTGCCTTGCCCGGGGTGGCCGATGTCGTCGCGGGCGGCGATGCCATGGAGGTTGCCCGATCCCTCGGGCTGGCGCCGGTGCCCGGTGCATCGGTGTCGCAACACGGCACCCGGGCGCTGCTGCGCATCCAGGATGGTTGCGACGAACATTGCACGTTCTGCGCGACGACCATGGCGCGTGGCGCCAATCGCTCCCGGCCGGCAGACGACCTGGTGCGTGAAGCGGCGGCACTCGCTGAGCGGCATCCGGAAATCGTGCTGACCGGGATTCACATCGGGACATGGGGACGGGACATCGGTTCGACGTTAGGTGCGTTGCTGCAGCGCCTCATTGCCGGAGTGCCGGTCGTCAGGTTCCGGTTGTCGTCGGTCGAAGCGACCGAGGTGGACGACGCGCTGGCGGAGCTGTTCGGCGATCCCGCGCGGCTGGCGCCGCACCTCCACGCTCCGCTCCAGTCGGGTGCGGACCGGCTGCTCAAGCGCATGGGCCGGCACTGGTACACCAGCGCTTCGTATGCGCGAGCCGTGGAGCGTCTCGCGCGTCGCGGGTGCGCGTTCGGGCTCGGCGCGGACGTCATCGCGGGGTTCCCCGGTGAGACCGGCCAGGATCATGCGCAGACGGTGGACTTTGTCCGGTCGCTGCCGTTCAGCTACCTGCACGTGTTTCCGTATTCCGCGAGGCCCGATACCGCGGCGACCCGCTTGCCCGACCAGGTACCGCCGGCCATTGTGCGGGAGCGCGCGTCGGAACTGCGGGCGGTGAGCGATACCCTGGCGTCGGAGTACGCCAGGAGTCGGATCGGTGGCACCGCGGACGTGGTCGTCGTGCGGGGTGACCGGCGCGAGGGCCTGACCGAGGACTATCTTCAGGTCGACATGGGCGGGCCAGCGCTGCCACGGGGTACGCGCGTCAGTGCCCGGCTTTCTGCAGGATCCACGCGCCTCGTTGCCACCGCCGCTGACTAAATCGTGACTGTCGATTCGGGAACGAAGGGCCGTGTGTACGTCGAAACGTACGGCTGCCAGATGAACGTCAGCGACTCCGAGTTGATTGTCGGGAAACTCGCCGCCGAGGGTTACGTGGAATCGGCGACGCCCGAGGATGCGGATGTCATCCTGCTGAACACGTGCGCCATCCGTGATCACGCCGAGCAACGCGTGCTGGGGCGGCTCGGCGAACTGAAACGGTCCATGAAGCCGGCGGCGGTGATGGGCGTGACCGGGTGCATGGCGCAACGGCTCGGACCGACGCTGCTCGAACGCGCGCGACACGTCAGCCTGGTGATCGGTCCCGATGGTTACCGCGCGCTTCCCGCGCTGCTCGAGCGCGCGCGCGGTGGGGAGCGGGCGATCGAGACGACCTTCGATCTCGAGGAGCATTACGAGGATTTCACGCCAAGGCGGTTCGACACGGTCAAGGCCTGGATTCCGGTTCAGCGGGGCTGCGACTACCGCTGCACGTACTGCATCGTGCCCACTACGCGCGGATCCGAGCGTAGCCGCCGGCTCGCCGACGTGGTGCGGGAAGTGGAGGCGGTGGCCGCCGGGGGAATGACGGAGGTAGTGCTGCTTGGCCAGACCGTCAATTCATACCACGATGGCGAACATGATTTCGCCGCGCTGCTGCGAGCTGTGGGTCGTGTGCCCGGCATCCGCCGCGTCCGGTTTACCAGCCCGCACCCTAACGACTTCTCCGTCGCGGTCATCGAGGCGATGGCCGAGGTGGACGCGGTGTGCGAACACGTCCACCTGCCAATGCAATCCGGGTCCAGCCGGGTGCTCAAGCGCATGCTCCGGCGCTACACGCGCGAAGGCTACTTCGACTGCGTGCGCCGTTTGCGCGAAGCGGTGCCCGGATTGTGCCTGACGACGGACATCATTGTCGGATTTCCAGGCGAATCCGACGAGGACTTTGCCGAGACGATGTCGGCGGTGGACGAGATCGGATTTGACGACGCCTTCACATTCAAGTTCTCGCCCCGTGACGGCACACCGGCGACGCGGATGCCAGCGTCCGAGTCGGTGCCTGACGAAGTCGCGACGGAGCGGCTCGACCAGTTGATAACGCTGGTGCGTACCAAGGCCCGCCAGCGGAACATGGGCCTGTTGGGCCAGCGGCGCGAAGTGCTGGTGGAGAAAACCGCACGGCGCGGTGAGCTGCTGCAGACGCGCTCGCGGGACTTCAAGACGGTCCTGATCCCCGGCGAGGAGTCCCAACTCGGCCGCTACCTCACGGTCGAACTGACGGGAACAACCGGATCAACCTTCACCGGCTCCCCCATTCCCGACCGCCACCCCCTCCCCCTCGCCTAGCCGGGGGACGGAGGAGGGA
>CBIHMX010000545.1:0-2666 GCA_966211115.1 uncultured Gemmatimonadaceae bacterium
CCGTAATTCCATCCGGACTCCCGTTCACCGCCCTCCACGACCGCGTACTTGCCGCGGCCGATGATGCCGTAGGGTTGAACCAGCGGCAACTGCATGACGGCCACCGCGTTCAGGCTGTACGACAGGTTTTCCGTCTCGAGCTCATTCCCGAGCAGCATCGCGTCGGCCCGAATGCCTAACGGGATAACCGGCAGGGTCAGTTGCGCGCCAAGCTGCTTGGCGTCCTTCGCGAACGTCGACACGCCTGCCTCACGCGAGCCGCCGATACCTGCCCACAGGCTCAGGCCGGTCTGGGCCTGCGCCGTCGAGGCGCCAATCAGCAACGCACTCGCAATAGTCAATGGTGCGAGGAACCGTTTCCGTCCCATGGGTCACCTCACCTGTTCGACACGTTGTATTTCGTCAGGATCTCGCGCAGCCGGTCGATGGGCAGCGCTTCGATGGTACGACCGCGGCTGGTGACCGTGGTCGCCTTGAACAGCGAGTTGTAGATCGCTTCTTCTGTCGCTTCGACTACTCCCTGGAACAGCGCCGACATGGCGTCATTGCCAAGGTCCTCCACCTGCCGGACCGGCGGGACTGGCGCATCCGCCGTTCCTTGTCTGACGCGTCGCCGAACCGTTGGTGACGTCGAAAACGCCAGGACGTAATCACCACTGCCGTTCGATGCCGATGAGCCCGTTCTCGCCAGGCCCATGATGGCACGCGCTGCGATACGCTCGAGGTTGCGATCCGACAGCGGCGCATCGGTTGCGACGACCATCATGATCGAACCATCACCGCCATCGCGTTCCTGCGGGTTTCGGAACGCATAGCGGCCCAGCTCCTTGCCCACTGGAGCGCCCAATACCTGCAGGACGCCCCCGAAATTCGATTGCACGAGTACGCCGACTGTATACCCCCCTTGCGAGGCTGGAAGAACGCGAGACGACGTTCCGATCCCACCCTTGAACCCGAACGCTACCGTTCCCGCACCGGCCCCGACTGCACCTTCCTCTACTGCTCCGGTCGACGCCTGGTCGAGCGCGGACGCGACGTGTTCATACCGAATCGGCCGCGAACGAATCGCATTCAGGGTGCCGTCGTTGGTTTCACCCACGACCGGATTGATCGACTGCACGCCCTGCATGTTGGGCCGCGACAACATCCATTGCACCACCGCGTCCGCCGCCCGCCACACACAAAGGGTACACGTCAGCAGTATGGGCGTTTCGAGCTCGCCTAACTCGGTGAGCTGCGTCACACCGAGCAGCTTCCCGAAACCATTCCCGACGTGCAGCGCCGCGGGCACGCGGTCGAAGAACGGGTTGCCCTCGTGAGGCAGGATGGCGGTGATGCCCGTCCGTACCGAGTCGCCCTCGATCACGGTCGTCTGCCCGACGCGGACACCGGCGACGTCGGTAATCGCGTTGCGTGGTCCGGGCTGGAACACGCCGGGAGCGACCCCGATTTCGCGGGCGCGCGGCCGAGGCGCCTGGGCTTCGAGTTGCATCGACAGCAAGGCGCCTAACGCTACAACCGGCAGGACTCGCATGGCTCGTTCCCTCCAACTGGATTCTGTCATTCGACTGGATGCTTCAGGCCGGAAGGCCGACACGCCGACGAGATGACGATGCGGCACCCTGCTGTTGCGTCAGCGTGGGGTTTGCCGTGCGACGACCGGGATGCGAACCGCCGCCCAGGAACTCCGCGCATTCAGCGTGTATCGCGCGTCGCCGATGAGCACCCAAGTCGTGTCACCGGTTGTCTCGATCACATAGTACGGCAGCCGGGCCCACGAGTGATACTCCCGGCCCGCGGGTGTCTGGCTGGCTTCCTTTACTGACGGATGATCATCGTTCACGGGAATCGTGACCAACGGCTCGGTCAGCTCACGCTGCAGCAATCGATAGGTCGCCAGGTGGTACGAACCCTGCCACCGGTACGTCACGCCACGCGTGATTGGCGTCGCGAACCGTGGATCGACGACGAGCATGTCCGGTGTGATGCCCTTGATGGCGAGCTGCTCCAGCGCGTCGTCACGCGTAATGCGGCTGAACGTCATCATCGCCACGAGATAGCCGAGCACCACGCCTGACGCCACGCGGGCCGGCATGGTGGACGGGAGCGCATTTTTCGCCCTGCGCCGCGACAGCGCGATGCCGATGATCAACGCCAGCAGGATCCAGGGATCGACGATGAACAATGTGTCGGCGTACCACCAACGGCCATCGATCGGCATGAGCCAGCGCATGCCGTACGTGTTCATCCAGTCGAGTACCGGATGCGTGGCGATGCCGATGGCCGAAAGCAGCAGCAGTTCCCGGGGCGTTGGAGCGTCTCCCGTCCTCCGCCACCGATACCAGCCAATCATGATCGCCGTGAGAACGAACGGCAGGATGACCAGTGCCGGCAGCCCGTGCGTGATCCCGCGGCGGACGCCGAGGCTGTGGCCAAGCGGCACAGCCACCACATCGACATCGGGGAAATTCGCCGCGATCATCAGGGTCGCCGAGCCGAGCGCCGTGCGCCGTTTCAGCCCGGCCTCTGCCAGTGCCGCGCCCACGAGCGTATGGCACAGGTTATCCATGAACGCTCGTCAGGCAGCGTCGGCCAGGATCGGTTCCCCGGCCGGCTCATACCGCGACACCAGGAGGGCCGTGCTCGCGTAGCTGGTGGTGTTGAGC
>CBIHMX010000546.1:0-2652 GCA_966211115.1 uncultured Gemmatimonadaceae bacterium
AGATCGGGAGATCGGGAGATCGGCTAAGGGGCCATTTTGCTCATGGAACACGCGGGGGCAACGACTCCGCCCAGCGAACTGGAGTCAGACCCCTTTTATCTAGTTTGCTCCGGCAACAACGGTGTATACGGTCCGATTGGTCGGTCGCAACCATTCCTGCGCCGTCTTCATGATCTGCTCGGGCGTGACGGCCGCGAAGCCATCCTCGAGCTCGTTGATCTTCGAGGGATCGTTGTCGAACAACGCGAAGGCAGCCAACAGGTCGAGCTTGCCGAGTCCCGAGAACTCCTCGACGATCGAGTAGAGCTGCGACCGCATCTTGGTGCGCGCGCGGTCGAGCGTCGCGGAATCCACGGGCGTCGTGCGCAGCAATTCCATTTCCGCGTCGATCACCTTGAGCAACGAGTCGGCCGGCTTGTCGCGATCGTGGAACACGGCCATCATCCACAGCATCGGCCCCTCGTAATTGAACATGTTGCCGAGGCCCCAGTTGACCCCCGCGTTGACGTCGCTGGTGAGCCCGGTGCGCTGGACCAGTGCGTCGTACAGCCGCGAATCGCGTCCCTGGGCCAGGATCTGGTCGATCAGCCCGATGGCGTACCAGTCGGCCGTCCAGCGCGGTGGGACGTGATAGGCGATGCCTAACGCTGGACGGGTGGCCAGCTTGTCGACGCGGCTGGCGCGCTTCTCCTTGTCCTGCCGTGGCTCGGAAAGATCCGGCGCGGCCGGCTGCTCTACCTGGGGGATTGAAGCGAAGTACTTCTCGGTCCACTCACGCGCCTTGGCGGGATCGAAGTCACCGACGATTGCCAGCACCGAGTTGTTCGGCGCATAGAACGTCTTGAAGAACGCCGACACGTCCTCGAGCGTCGCTGCCTCGAGCTCTCGCAGCTCGCCGTAGAAGTTGTGCGCGTTGTACCAGTTCTCGTTCGCCGTCATCGGCAGGTCGATCCACGGGAACGTGCCGTACGGCTGGTTCAACACGTTCACGCGAACCTCGTTCTTCACGACGTCCTGCTGGTTCTTGAGGTTCGTGGCGTCGATCTGCAGGCCCTTCATGCGATCGGCTTCCGCCCACAACACCGTTTCGAGCGTGTGCGACGGCACGACCTGGTAGTAATTCGTGAAGTCGAAGCGTGTGGAACCGTTCAGCAGCCCACCATTATCCTCGATGAGCTTGATGAATTCCAGCTTCCCGAGGTTGCCCGAGCCCTGGAACATCATGTGCTCGAACAGGTGCGCGAATCCGGTGCGATTGCGCGGCTCGTTGCGGAATCCGACGTGGTAGTAGACGCCGACGCCCACAGTTGGGACCGTGGTGTCGCGCGACAGCACGACCTTGAGCCCGTTCGGCAGCGTGTAATAATCCGAATCGACAATCAACTTGCTCGGCATCGGTGCGTCGTCTGCAGACCCGGAGCAGGCGGCGACACCCAGTGAACCGGCAAGAAGTGCTATGGCCAGGACAGGCGATATGCGCATGGGAATGACGTTGAGTGAAGCTTGATCCTTCCTCACGGGGACGGTCGAGTCAACGGGGGTGGGATAAGTCGAGTCTTTGAGGGAGGAGAACAGAGGTGTACTGGCCGCACCCCTGCCGCGACAGAATATTCCTGCTGTCCTCTCGTCCCCCCTCTAATGAAAAAGCCTGCTTTGCGCTCTGCGCTTCGGACTCTTACCCTGTCGACGCTGGCCGCTTGTGCCGCGGATCCGGAAGCCGCAAAAGATTCAACGGCAGCCGCACCGGTGGTCGTCCAGGCGGTCTCCTTTCTTGGCGACTCGCTGCGCGAGTTCCCGATGCCCGCCGAGGCCCGGGCGCAGGCTGATTCCAACCTGGCGGCGGCCAAGGCCGCGTTCGACCGGGCTCCCGCGGACGCGGACTCGATCATCTGGTACGCGCGACGCCTGGGGTACCTGGGGCGCTTCCGCGAAGCCATCGCCGTGTACACGGATGGAATCGCAAAGCATCCCGACAATCCCTGGATGTACCGGCATCGCGGGCATCGCTACATCTCGGTTCGTGAGCTGGACAACGCCATCGCCGACCTCGAGAAGGCCACGCAGTTGACCGAGGGAAAGCCGGACGAAGTGGAGCCGGACGGGCAGCCTAACGCGGCGAACGTCCCGATCGGGACACTGCAGTCGAACATCGCCTATCACCTGGCGCTCGCGTACTACCTGAAGGGCGAGTTCGACAAGGCGCTGCCGGTGTGGGAGAAGGAAATGGCGGCAGCGAAGAATGACGACCGCAAGGTCTCAACAGGCCACTGGCTCTACATGAGCCTCCGCCGGCTCGGCAGGGATGCCGACGCGAAAGCCATGCTCGCGTCGTTCCGGAAGGACATGAACGTCATCGAGAACCAGTCGTATCACCAGCTCATGCTGCTCTACAAGGGCGAGCTGCCGGTGGACTCGGTGCTCGCGCCGTCGGCGCCCATAACGAGTTCCGGCACGTCGGCTGTCGCCTACGGTGTGGGCAACTGGCACCTGTACAATGGTCGCCAGGCAGAAGCCGAAGCCGTGTTCCGCCGGATTTTGGGCAGCGGCCAGTGGGCGGCCTTCGGGTACATCGCGGCGGAAGCCGAGCTGGCGCGATGAATTGACGATTGACGATTGACGATTGACGATTGACGATTGACGATTGACGATTGA
>CBIHMX010000547.1:0-2644 GCA_966211115.1 uncultured Gemmatimonadaceae bacterium
GCCTAACGCGGGAAAGAGCACGTTGCTCTCGGTCATCTCGAAGGCCACGCCCAAGATCGCCGACTATCCGTTCACGACCCTGTCGCCCAACCTCGGCGTCGTGCAGCTCAGCGATCACCGGACGTTCGTCGTGGCCGACATCCCGGGCATCATCGAAGGCGCGTCGGAAGGGAAGGGACTCGGGCTGCAGTTCCTCCGTCACATCGAGCGCACGCGCCTCCTGGCGTTCATGATCCCGATCGACGCCGACGACTGGCAGGCCGAGTACGACCAGCTCCGCCGCGAGGTGTCGCATTATTCGGAGGAACTCGCCGCCCGTCGTCATTGCGTCGTGTTCACCAAGCTTGACCTGCTGGGTGAGGAATACATTCCACCGATCGAGGCACCAGAGTCGTTCGGCTCGTTCGCCATCAGTGCGGCCGCGCGCACGGGACTGGAACCGCTTCTCGCCGCCTGGTGGTCGGAACTCCTCCGGATCCGTGTCGAGGCCGATGAGCGGGCGCGGAACGAAGCCCTTCCCTGAAGCCCGGGACCTGACCTGGCCGGACCTGCGGGACGCTGTTGCGTTCAGCTTCGTTCCCAGGCTGGGCGGAGCTGCGTTGCGCATCGGCATCGAGCGGTACGGGTCGGCGGCGGCGGCGTTCCGGGCGACCGCGGGCGAGGCGGATCGTGCCGCGGCGCGGCGGAGCGCCGACGAGGTCATGGCGCGAGCCGCCAGTATCGGAGCGCACATCATGGTGCAGGGCGAGCCCACGTATCCGGCGGTCCTGCTCGAGCTGCCACAGCCACCCAGCCTCCTCTTTGCGTTAGGCACTCCCGGACACCTGCATGGCCGGCGCGTCGGCATCGTCGGAACCCGGCACTCGTCAGCGAGCGGTGAACGAATCGCGGCACAGATGGCGGCTGTGCTCGTCGGGGCCGGGGCCGTTGTCGTCAGCGGCATGGCCTTTGGCATCGATGCCGCGGCCCATCGCGGCGCGATGGACGCCAATGGGGGCACGATTGCCGTGCTCGGTGGAGGCGCCGACGTGCCGTATCCACCCGCGCACGCCGGCCTTCATGACCGCATCGTCCGTGAGGGGCTGGTCGTCTCGGAAATCCCGTTAGGCAGCCGCCCGGGGAAGGGCGCATTTCCCCGGCGCAACCGGATCATCGCGGCGCTTGCCGAAACCCTGATCGTGATCGAGGCGGGCGAACGGAGCGGGGCGCTCATCACGGCGCGAATCGCCGCTGAACTCGGCCGGAACGTGGCGGTGGTTCCGGGGCCGATCGATTCGCCGCGCCACGTCGGCAGCAACCGTCTACTCCACGACGGCGCCGCTGTCATCACGCGCATCGAGGACGTCCTGTCGATTGCGGATCTCGATTCCCCCGCGCGTGAGGCGCCGCAACGCGCCGCCGACGGCGACACGGTCGATCCCGCGCACGGCATCATCCTCGCTGCCCTGCGTGCCGGCGCGGCCGATGTCGAGGATCTCGGCCGCACCACGCGACTCTCGCCGCGGGACTTTGCCACCGCGCTCTCCTCGCTCGAACTGACGGGGCGGATTCACGTCTCGGCAACCGGCGCTGTCAGGACCGTTTGACGCGGAGTCCAGGTAGGTTTCGTGCAGTGGATTCGAGACACGTTTATGTGCACGTACCGTTCTGCGCGCGACGCTGTTCGTATTGCGACTTCGCGATCGCGGTGCGCCGCACGGTGCCGGTAGATGCCTTCGTGCACGCGCTCGAGCGCGAAATTGCACTGCGCTTTCCGGTCGTGTATCAGAGCCCCGTCGACAGCATCTACCTCGGCGGTGGCACACCATCCCGGCTTGGCGCCGATGGCGTGGTCGGCGTCCTCGACCTCGTGCGCGGGGGCTGGCCGACCGGACCCGGCGCGGAAGTCACCATCGAAGCCAATCCTGAAGACGTCACGCCGGATGCGGTCAGCCAATGGCGCAGGGCGGGAGCCACGCGCGTGTCGCTCGGGGTCCAGAGCTTCAACGACGCTGTACTCACCTGGATGCACCGCACGCACGACGCCGCGCGCGCCGCCCAGTCAGCACACGTGCTACGGAACGAAGGCTTCGACTGGTCGCTCGATTTGATCTTTGCGCTTCCGCCAGAGGTGTCTCGTTCGTGGAGCGAGGACCTGAGCCGGGCGATCGAGCTCGAGCCGCCTCACATCAGTTGTTACGGCCTGACAGTCGAACCACACACTCCGCTCCTCAGGTGGCGCGAGCGCGGTGAGGTTCACGAGGCCGACGAGGAGCGATTCGAATCAGAGTTTCTCGAAGCCGACCGCAGGCTCACAGCGGCCGGCTTCGAGCACTACGAGGTGTCGAACTACGCCAGGCCTGGACACCGCGCGGTGCATAACGCGGCCTACTGGCGCCGGGTGCCGTATGTGGGCCTGGGTCCGTCAGCGCACAGTTTCGACGGCCAGCAGCGACGCTGGAATGTCCGGGAGTACCAGGCATGGCTGGACCGGATCCTCGACGGCGCTGATCCGGTAGAAGGAAGCGAGTTCCTCGATGAATCCGCCAGGGAAATCGAAGAGGCCTACCTCGCCCTGCGAACCACGACCGGTGTGCCGGTAACCCGGGAAAATGCCGATTCCTTCGAACGCTGGGGTGACCGTGGCTGGGCCAAGGTGGTCGAT
>CBIHMX010000548.1:0-2643 GCA_966211115.1 uncultured Gemmatimonadaceae bacterium
AGGCATGCGATTGCACTGCGGTCTCGCCAACGCCGCGGGCCGGCAGGCATGGGAATCGTTAGGGTTCGGGGCAGCGGAACTGCTCTACGTCCGGTCGATTCCGGCCGACTGACGTGCCCGCGATCACGATCACCCGGCAGTTCGGTTCCGGCGGCGGCGAAGTGGCGCGCCGCGTGGCGGAGACCCTGGGCTGGCGCCTGGTCGACAGCGCGTTCGTCGACGGCATCGCCCGTGGCCTTCGCTCGACACCGGCCATGGTCGAGGCGATCGACGAGCGATCTCCCTCCCTGGCCGAGCGGCTGGCCGACGCCCTCGCGCTCGGCGGCGGCGAAGTCCAGTCGGCGTCGCTGGGCACACCGATGCCACCCACGGAGCAGCGCGTGGCTGAAGTCACGAAGGACGTGATCGACAAGGCCGTCGCGCGCGGCCCCGCCGTGGTGGTGGGCCGCGGGGCGCAGGCATACCTGTCGCAGCGCGATGACGTGATCCACGTCCACTGTTACGCGCCGCACGAGGCGCTGGTCGCGCGCGTGATGCGACAGGACGGGCTCGACGAAGCGGACGCGGAGAAACTCGTCAAGGAGAAGAACCACCAGCGCGAGCAGTACGTGAAGCGCAATTACGGCCGCGAATGGCAGGCGCCGGCGCAGTACCACATCATGCTCAACACCGAGTGGCTCGGGCTGGATCGATGCGTCGACATGGTGCTGGACCTGGCGCGCGAAAAGCTCCTGGTGCGCCAGGGGCCCGATCAGAGTTCGGCCACTTCCGGATAGCGGCGGAACAACCACCAGCCGAAGCCGAGCATGCCTAACGCCGCCCCGCCGATCGCGTACTGCACGCCGATCAGGCCCGCCACGGCGCCCGCCGAAAACGCGCCGATCACCTGCGGCAGGCCGACCACGATCATGGAATAGATCGACATCAGCCGGCCGCGGTACTCGTCAGGCACCATCGTCTGCAGCAAGCCGTTGGCCATGGCGTTGTTGACGATCATCAGGAAGCCGGTACAGAACAGGATCGCGTAGGCCAGCGCCGGCACGCGCACGAAGGACAGGAGCAGCAGCAGGGTCGCATACGTGGTGGCGGTGCGCATCACCAGCCAGCCGCGCCGGATGTGGAGTCCCATCGCAGCCAGGGCCAGCGCGCCGGTGAGGCCGCCGATCCCGAGCACGGAGAGCATCACGCCGTAGCCCCCGGCGCCGAGGCCAAGCCGGTCGCGGGCCAGCACCGGCATCAGCGCGATGTACGGAATGCCCAGCACCGAAAAGGCGGTGACGAACTCGAGGATCGCGCGCACCGGCCGCACATCTTTCGCGTAGGTAAGCCCTTCGCGGATCTCGTGCAGCGGTGCTCGAGGCATGCGTTTCTGTTCGTACGGCGGCAACCGGACACGCGACAGGCCGATCAGCACCGTCAGGTAGCTCAGCGAGTTTGCCGCGAAGCACCAGGCCATGCCGGCGTTGGCGATGATGAACGCGCCGATCGCCGGACCAACGATGCGCGCCAGGTTGAAGCCGCTGGAGTTGAGCGCGATCGCGTCGCGAAGGTCATCCCGGCCAACGAGGTCGATCATCATTGACTGACGAGCCGGGATCTCCACGGCCGCCACCGATCCGCCGAAGGCGGCCAGCGCGATGAGCGCGCCGACCGTGACATGGTTCGACAACGTCAGGTACCAGAGCAGCGCCGCCTCGAGCAGCAGCAGGAACTGCGCGTACGTCACCAGCCGCATCTTGTCGGTCCGGTCGACGAGCACGCCGGCCGGTAGTGATAACGCCAGGATCGGCAGCGAGCCCGATGCGACGACAATGCCGACCACGAACGCGCTATCCGACAACTCGAGCGCAAGCCAGCCGAGCGCCATCTGTTGCATCCACGATCCAACCAGGGACAGCGTCTGCCCGATCCAGAACGCGCGGAAGTTCCGGTGGGTCAGTAGAACGCGAAACGGATTGGACGGGGTGATGACGACCATAGGCGGCGAAGAAACCTAAGCGCTCCCGTCAAATCCGCGCTCCCGGCTCCAACTCATGTCCACACCAAACGATTCCCGGAAAGACCTGCACCCCCGTCGAGCCAGCAGTGTAGGTTGAACCATGCGCTCTCACACGTACTCCCGCTTCGTACCGGGCGACGGAGACGCAGTGGATCTCGAGCGGCTGCTCGAGCAACTGGCGGATTTCCTGCTGCAGTCCGGGTTCGCGGGTGGGCCGATGAACCACCCGTGGTGGGGCGAAGTCGGCGACGAAGCCGATCGATCCCTCGAGGGGCTCAAGCGCGCCATTCTCGAAGCACTCATCGACAGCGGGCAGTTCACGCCCGAGATGCTGGCCGCCATCCGCGGGGACGGCGATGAGGAATCCGAAGCACAGCTTTCCGCGTTGCTCGATCGCCTCGTCCAGCGGCTGGTCGAGCAAGGCTACCTCTCCCTGCAGGCACCGCCGCAGGTCGCTGATTCCTACCAGCCGCTCGAGGGTCGGGGCAGCATTGCCCAGGCCGCTTCGCGTGATGTGCAGTTCCGGCTGAACGAGAAGGGGATCGACTTCCTTGGCTACAAGTCACTCCGCCAAATCCTCGGGTCGTTAGGCCGGAGCAGCGTCGGCAGCCACGACACGCCGCACCTGGCCACCGGAGTGGAGG
>CBIHMX010000549.1:0-2641 GCA_966211115.1 uncultured Gemmatimonadaceae bacterium
GCCATGCAACGTCGACGAACTGCCGCGAACAATCTCGATCGATTCAATGCTGGCCAGGGGCGGTAACAGTTCCCAGGCAATCGTCCCGTTATGCGCCTGGTTGACCGGGCGGCCATCGACCATCACCTGCACGTATTCCGCCTCACCCCCACCATAGAAGCCGCGCACCATGAGTTGTGGGTCTCGCCCTGAACCATCGAAGTCCACGACCGCGATGCCGGGCACCTGCCGAAGCACATCGGCGACCGTCGCATAGGGAAGGCGCGCCAGGTCCGCCCACGTCAGCCGGGTGACCGCGGCCGTCGACTGGTTGATCGGCGTTCCGGCACGCTCGGCGGCGACGACGATAGCGCGCAGCGTCGGAACGGTATCGGTCCCCTGGGCCGCCAGGCTGCCTGACGACAGGAGCAGCGCAAGAACGTACTTCACACGCGGAGTGACTTGAACCGCCTGGCCTGCTCCTCGATCGCTGACTCCGTCGCCAGGCGCTCGATACTCGACGCCCCGAAAAATCCGGCGACGCCACGCGTGCGCTCCAGGACGTACTGCGCGTCGTCAGGCGTCGCGATCGGCCCGCCGTGACAGAGCACGATCACGTCCGGGTTCACGCGCTTCGCGACATCGTGCATTGCCTGCACGCGCTCCACCGCCTCATCGAGCGACATGGCCGCCGTCTTCACGCCTATCGAGCCGGCGACAGTCGTGTTGACGTGCGCCACCACGACGTCCGCGCCGGCCTTCGTAAAGCGCTCGGCGGTATCCTCGTCGAATACGTACGGGCACGTCAGCATCCCGAGCTCGTGGGCAGTGGCGATCATGTCGACCTCGAGCTGGATGCTCATGCCTGTTTCCTCGAGGATCTGGCGGAACTGGCCATCGATCAACCCGACCGTCGGGAAGTTCTGTATCCCGTCGAAGCCGAGCCGTTGGAGCTCGGGGAGAAAGACACGCATGAGACGGAACGGATCGGTGCCGCACACGCCCGCCAGCACCGGCGTGTTCTTCACCACCGGCAGCACCTCACGCGACATCTCGACGACGATGGCGTTTGCGTCACCGTAGGGCATCATGCCTGACGCGCTGCCGCGACCAGCCATGCGGTAGCGGCCCGAATTGTAGATGATGATGAGGTCGACACCGCCGCGTTCAGCGAACTTTGCGGATATGCCGGTTCCGGCGCCGGCGCCAATGATCGGCTTGCCGGCGGCGACCTGGGCACGTAATCGCTCGAGTGACTGCTGGTATGGAATGAATGGCATCGACTCGTCAGGCTCGTACGGGCATGAGCGCCAGCAGCTCGTCGGCCAGCGCGTGCGCAAACTCGGGATCGTTGATGTGTGCGTCAAGCTCGCGAACGCGAATTCCGTCACGCAGCGAGTCCCGGAGCGAACCGAAGAGCGCGGCATCCGCGTCAGGATCGTGGAAGGGTTGCCCCTCGCGATCGATCATGCTCACGCCTTTCAACGGCAGCAACACGACCGTTGGCCCCGTCGCCTCATTCAGCTGCGCAGCGATGCGACGACCTATCTCTCGGCACTCGTCAGGCGTCGTCCGCATCAGCGTCACGCTCGGGTTGTGCTGGTAGAGATTGCGATCGCGAAAGGGCGCCGGCACCGAGTCCATCCCGCCGAAGTTCACCATGTCCAGGGCCCCAACGCTCACGACCTGGGGCACACCCTTGCGGCCCGCAGCGGACAGCCGAGCCGGTCCGGCGGTCAGAACACCTCCGACCACTTCGTCCGCCCACTCGGTCGTCGTGACGTCGAGGACACCGGCGAAATATCCGTCGTCGATCAGGCCTTCCATCGCGCGCCCGCCGCTGCCGGTCGCGTGAAAGACGAGCACGTCGTAGCCAGCCGCCTCGAGTCGCTCGCGCGCGGCGGTGACGCACGGTGTCGTGACCCCGAACATGGTTGCGGCGATGAGTGGGCGACTTTCTTCGGCCGGGATGTCGGTGCTCAGCATGCCCGCAACCGCACCGGCGGCGTTGGCAAGTATGCGCCGGGACAGCGGATTCAGGCCGGCGATGTCCACCACCGAGTACATCAGCGTGATGTCCTTGATGTCGACGTAAGGCGCGACGTTGCCTGACGCCATTGTCGAGACCATGACCTTGGGAACGCCGACCGGGAGTTCGCGCATCGCGGCGGTGATCATGGCGGTGCCGCCGCCACCGCCGAGTCCCAGGACGCCCTGAAAGCGGTCCGCGGCGAAAAGCTCACGCGTCCACGACCGGGCACCAGCGAGCATGACGCTGATGGCTTCGCCACGATCGGCACGCATACGGAGCGATTGCAGCGATGAACCACCGCGCGTTGCAACCTCGGCGGCGCTGATGTCAGGCACGAAAGCGGGAGCGCCGGCAATGCCGAGGTCCATAACGAGTGTGGCGAGACCTCGCGCGTGCAGCAGGTCCCGCACGAACTCGTATTCGGTGCCCTTCGTATCGAGCGTGCCGATCAGGAGGACGGTTTTCATTCCGCCGGCGCGAACGTCATCGGCGAGCGAAGCGTTCGCCATGGCTCGTCCTCATGCACATCGACCAGGGCCGGCCCCTCGAGCTTTGCCGGAGAGAGGATCGCCAGGAACACCAGCACATCGGAACCCGCGTTGTACGTCCCGTGCACCACATCCATCGGAA
>CBIHMX010000550.1:0-2637 GCA_966211115.1 uncultured Gemmatimonadaceae bacterium
ACCGTACATGCCGAGGACGCGCGCCCCGGTGATCGGCCGGATGCCGGGTGGCGTCGCCGTCATCCCCTCGAAGTACGGCGGGTTCTTCACGTACGTCGACGCCTCGCTCCACGCATACTGGTCGCCGGCCGGGACCGGGAGCGCGCGCCACTGCTCGTCGCCGTCGAACACGTTGGCGTACTGCGACTGGAACATCTCGCGCTTCACCGAGCGCAGCACCTCGTCCTCCACGTCGGTCGGCGACGGCCAGATGTCACGGAGGAACACCGGACCGTCAGACCCGACGCCTAACGGTTCGCGGTTGAGGTCGATGTCCATTCGGCCGGCCAGCGCGTACGCCACCACCAGCGGCGGCGAGGCCAGGTAGTTGAAACGCGTCTGCGGATTCACCCGCCCCTCGAAGTTGCGGTTCCCCGAAAGCACCGCCGCCACCACCAGTTGTTCGCTGTCGATGGCCTGCGACACCACGTCGGGAAGCGGACCCGAATTGCCGATGCACGTCGTGCAGCCGAAGCCGACCACGTCGAAGCCGAGCGCCTCGAGATCGGACATCACGCCCGACTTGCGGAAATATTCCGTTACGACCTTCGAGCCCGGTGCGAGCGACGTCTTTACCCACGGCTTGCTCTGCAATCCGCGCTTCACCGCGTTGCGGGCGAGGAGGCCCGCCGCGAGCATCACGGACGGATTCGAGGTATTCGTGCAACTCGTTATGGCCGCGATGACCACCGAGCCGTGCCCGAGACGGCACGCCTCGCCGTTGATCACGACCGGGACCGAGTGCTGCTCGTGGCTCTGCGCCGCGCCTTCGGCGTCCATGCGACCCTTGGCCAGCGCGACGTCGGGCGTTGGAACCGTTGCTGCCGCCGCCGGCGAGAGGCGCGCCAGCTCCGCACTCAGCGCGGTCGCGAACATTTCCTTCGCCTGCGACAACGGCACGCGATCCTGCGGACGCTTCGGGCCGGCGAGGCTCGGCACCACCGTCGACAGGTCGAGCTCGAGCGAATCGGTGAACACCGGATCCGGCGTGTCGTCGGTGCGGAAGAGACCCTGTTCCCGGCAATACGCCTCGACGAGCTGCACGCGCTTCTCATCGCGTCCGCTCAGGCGCAGGTACTTCAGCGTTTCGGCGTCGACGGGGAAAAAGCCCATCGTGGCGCCGTACTCGGGCGACATGTTCGCAATCGTCGCGCGATCCGCCAGCGACAGCGACGATAACCCCGCGCCGTAGAACTCCACGAATTTGCCAACGACCTTTTTCTTCCGCAGCATTTCGGTCACGGTCAGCACCAGGTCCGTGGCCGTCGCGCCGGCCGGCAGGCGTCCGTGCAGCTTGAAGCCCACTACGTCCGGAATGAGCATCGACACCGGCTGGCCCAGCATCGCCGCTTCGGCTTCGATGCCACCCACGCCCCACCCCATCACACCGAGGCCGTTGATCATGGTCGTATGCGAGTCGGTTCCGACGAGCGAATCCGGATAGGCGACCAGGTCGCCATCGGCGCTGGAGGTGAACACCACCTGACCCAGGTACTCGAGATTCACCTGGTGGCAGATGCCGGTGCCCGGCGGGACGACGCGGAAATTGCGGAACGCGCTCTGGCCCCATCGCAAAAACTCATAGCGTTCCTGATTCCTTTCAAACTCGAGTTTGGTGTTGATGAGCAGCGCCGACTCGATGCCGTACTCGTCGACCTGCACGGAATGGTCGATAACGAGATCGACCGGTTGCAGCGGATTGATGCGCGCCGGACTTCCACCAAGCTTCACGATCGCATCGCGCATGGCGGCGAGGTCGACCACGCAGGGCACCCCGGTAAAATCCTGCAGGAGCACGCGGCTCGTCCGAAACGCGATTTCCTTTTCCACCGGCGCCTTGACGTTCCATTGCGCGAGTGCCTCGACGTCCGCCGGTTTGACGAACGCGTTGTCCTCCCCGCGCAGGAGGTTCTCCAGGAGGATCTTGAGCGAGAAGGGAAGCCGGTCGACGTTCCCGCGCGACCGCTCGCGCAGCGCATCGAGCCGGAAAATGGTGTACCGGTCTGTGCCGACTTCGAGTACCGCGCGCGACGAAAATGAGTCAGGATGTTTCATTGCGAACTGGCGCTGGTTTGCAGGATGTTCAGGTAATCTAAAGCAGTGATTCTCCCGCATTCCGCACTTCGGACTCGGCACCAGATGTCACGAGCCTTTGTTGACGACGATCGCGATGAATCCGGCAAGCCGCGCCGCGATTTTGGCCTGCCCGCTCGTGACGACCCAGGCTTCGAGGCCGCTGCCGCGCGGGCGTTGCTCGAGGCAGCTCGCGAAGGCGTCACCGGCGAAGCCGAGCTGGCCACGGGGTTTTATTGGGGCGACTCAACGCTGCGCGCACACGTCGAGGCAATTCGCAGAAGCGCCGAAAAGGACGGCGACGAGCGGCTCGAACAGTTGGCTCGGCGGTTTCTCAAGTAGGTGCGAGCGCGAGGGATCAAGCGTGCGTGCGTGCTTGCCCTTGCACGCTCCTATCCTCGCACCCTTTATCCCCTCCCATGAAAACTGCCGCTGAGATCGCAACAAGCCTCATGGCCATCGACTCCACGACCGGCTCCGAAGGGACTGTCGTCGACGCGATGGCCGACCTGCTCGCTTCACAGC
>CBIHMX010000551.1:0-2629 GCA_966211115.1 uncultured Gemmatimonadaceae bacterium
AACAAGATGTTCATCCACCCAGCGCAGGCGCCTCCCGAGCCGGGGCAGACCCTCGATCGCGCCGCCGCGCACCAATCTCGAACAATCTGACCGAAGCAAGCACCCTATCGAGGCCTCTCGACTCGCAACGTCCTCGTCAACCTTGTATCCCCGATCACCAGCTCCACCCGATAATCCCCCGGCGGTGCTTCCCCGGGCTGGCCAAAGAAGAAATTCTGCGCGTTCACCACGCCCGGCGGCTGCATCAACTGGTTCATCTGGAACACACCGTTCGGAAACAGCCGGTTCACCAGGTTGATCGGCGTTTCCGTCGGCGACGGCGCGCCACCCGCGACACGCGGCCTGACGAGTGCACCCTCGCCCGGCCGGTTCGGGTTCGCGGCACCACCCGGTCCCGGCCCCTGCTGGAACAACGGTCCCAGGTTGTTCGTGAGGAACATCTGCTTGACCTGCTTCAGCACCGTGTCCGCGCCAACTCCCGCCCTGCCCAACGAGTCGAATACAAACTCGATCCGGCGCACGCGAAGCACGCTGTCACGCTTTTGCGACGGTGACAGCGGCGTCGGCGTGAAGCGCGGGAAGAAACCCCAGTAGACGCGGTGCACCCCGGCCGACATCGGGCCATTCAGCGTCGCCATGGTATCGTTGGCCGCATTGAAGATGGTCACCCGTGCCTGCGCCGGCGCCCCGGCCGGACGCGGGCCGGTTGGAGCCTCCGCAGCCGGACCCGTCCCCGCGCCGCCGGCGTTAGGCGTCGACGCCACGGGCCGCGGCGAGGATCCAACACGATAGATGATCTCGGCTCCGTATTGTGCGTTCGGGACTGACCAGAGCTGGTGACCGTAGCCGTTGGTCACCCCGTTGACGCCCAGGCGCGACGTGTACTGCAATGCCGTCTTCGGCGTGAACAGGTAGGGCGCATCGGTCACGATCGATGCCACCGCCGTCGTCGTCATCTGCTGCAGCGGCGTGATGTCCACGACGTAGAACCCACGCCCGTGCGTCGCCGCGATCAACTCGTTGTCGCGCGGGTGCACCTTGAGGTCGTACACCGGCACCGTCGGCAAGCCGGTCATGAACTTTGTCCACGACGCCCCGCGGTTGAGCGAAGCATACACGCCCACCGACGTGCCGACGAACAGCAGGTCGCGATTCCTCGTGTCTTCCTTGACGACGTGCACGAAGTCGGGCCCATCGTCAGGCAGGCTGGCGGTAATGGACCGGAACGTGCGCCCGCCATCCTCGGTCGCGTACACGTACGGCTTGAAGTCGCCGACCCGGTGATTGTCGAACGTCACATAGAAGGCGAGTGAATCAAAGTGCGACGGCTCGATCTCGCTGACATACGCACCTTCGGCCGGCAGTCCCGGGAACTTCGCCGCCGGAATCTGCTCCCAGGCGCCGCCATCGTTCCGGGTCGTCCAGACATTGCCATCATCCGTGCCCGCGTACAAAAAGCCGGGCCTGATGTACGACTCCGACAGCGACACCACCGTGCCATACGTCTCGGCGCCCGTCGCGTCGAGCGTGATGCCACCCGTGTACTTCATCGATGTGTCGATCTTCCCCACCTGCTTCTTCGACAGGTCCGGCGAGATCGCAACCATATTGTCGCCGCGCTGCACTGACTTCATCACGCGGTTGCTGCCTGCGTACATCACCTGCGGGTTGTGCGGCGAGAGGAAGTAGGGCGTGTTCCAGTTCCATCGCAGTGCGAGGTCCGACGAGTCGGCCTTCTGTCGCGTGCGGATGTCGGCGATGCGACGCTCGAGCTCGCGCGTCATCGGCACCGCGGTCGTGTCGCCGCGGATGATGACCAGCGAATCTTCGTACTGTTGATAGCGCGGACCCCAGTTGGGCTTCTGCAGGAAGTTCTGCTCGCTCGTGGCCAGGTTGTACCTCACGATGAAGCCACCCTGCGACTCTCCATAGACGATGTTCGGGTCGGTCGGATCCTGCGCAGTCACGAAACCGTCGCCGCCCCAGAAGTACAGCCAGTGCGTGTTGTTCAGGCTCCCGGACCGCCGGCGAGTCGGACCACACCACGATCCGTTGTCCTGCGCGCCGCCACAGACGTTATACGGCACCGCCATGTCGTAGCTGACGTTGTAGAACTGCGTGATCGGCAGCACACCGCCGAAGAAAAAGGTGCCGCCCTGGTCGGACGAGACACCCACGCCGCCGTCGTTCCCGACAATCATGCGGTTCGGGTCGTTAGGGTCGATCCACATCGCATGGTGATCCACGTGCAAGCCCTGCGTGGCGTTACGCGTCGACCGGCCACCGTCATCGGAGCGAAGGACCGGGGTGGACGAGAACCAGACGCGGTTGGAGTCGTTTGGCGCGACACGAACCTGGGAGTAATAGAATGGTCGCGAATTCGAGTTGCTCGTTTTCTCCCACGTGCGTCCGCCGTCCGTCGTGCGATAGAGGCCGTTGCCGAGCGCCTGCGCGCCCGAACCCGTGGACCGGGAACCGCGAGTGGAGTCCGCCTCGACCATCGCGTACACGACGTTTCCGTTGCCGGCGTAGATGGAAAAGCTGATGCGGCCCTTCATGGTCTCCGGCCACCCGGGGCGCGGGGTGGGGGGGGTGGGGGGGGGGGGGGGGGGGGGCTTCCACAACGCGG
>CBIHMX010000552.1:0-2622 GCA_966211115.1 uncultured Gemmatimonadaceae bacterium
ATAGAAGCCGTTGCGGCCATCGGCGGCAATGCGCTTGAGCGTCGCCGCGAGGTTCGGGTTCCGGAAGACCTCACCGAACTTCGGGGGATGCTCGCCAAGGAAGTACGTCGCCCGGGCCTCCGGCGTCGCCGAGAGCTTTCGCTCGGCTTCTCCCCACTCGTGGGCGATCACCTCGCTGACGGGGAAGCCGTTCTCGGCGTACCAGATGGCCGGCGCGAGGAGTTCCGAGAAGGGTTTGGTGCCGAAGCGGCTCCGCATCGCGTCCCACCCGGCCACCGCGCCCGGGACGGTCATCGAGAAGACGCCATTGTTAGGCATCCGGTTCAGGCCGCGCTCCGCGAGTAGCGCGGGCGTCAACCCGGTCGGCGCCCAGCCCGAGGCGTTGAGTCCATGAAGCTTGCCCGTTTTTGCCTCGTAGATGATGGCAAAGAGGTCGCCACCCACGCCGTTCATGTGTGGCTCGACGAGGCCCAGCACGGCGTTGACCGCGATGGCGGCATCGATCGCGTTACCGCCCGCGTCGAGGATGTCCGCCCCGGCCTTGGCCGCCAGTGGCTGGCTCGCGGCCACGATGCCGAGCGTCGTCGTGACAATGGAGCGGCCTGGAACAGGTAACGGATGACCAGGCGTCGGTGATTGGGCGAGCGTCATGGAGAAGGGAAGCAGGCCGACGGCCAGAGGCCACAGAGCAGTGGTCGCAAACCGCGAGAAGCGAAAGGAATGGTCAGGCATGTCTGCACCGGGTGCGAGATTCTCAAACGCCTTTCTGTGGCCTGTGGCCCGTACGTTGTTCTAGAGCGCGAGCTCGATCTGCATTGCCCCACCCAGCGTCAGCGTGCTGTGTTGCGGCGCCGCCTGCAACGCGCCACGGAACCCGCTGCCGCGGAGGGCGGCTCGCATCGCCTTGAGCGCGATCTCGGGACGGTTGTTGACCTGGCTGAGGTGACAGAGCACAAGGTGCCTCAGGCCCCGGTGCGCGCAAGTGCGCGCCATCAACGCGGCCTCCGCATTGCTCAGGTGGCCGTTCGGTCCGGCGACTCGCTGCTTCAGGGACCACGGATACGGACCGGTGCGCAGCATTGCCCCGTCGTGGTTGGACTCGAGGATCAGGACGTCGACATCCGCGAAGTACTTGATGAATCGTTCGGTCAGGTGGCCGAGGTCGTACGCGATGCCGACCCGTTCACCGGTGGATTTCGTCGTCGCGACCAGCGCGACAGGCTCGCGGGCATCATGCGGCGCCTTGATGAACTTGAGCGTGAAATCCTCGAGCTCCACGAGGGTATGCGTGTCCACGACGTGCTTGACCACGCGCTTCTTCTTTCGGCCGGACGCGGGAGTCGAGGTCTCGATCGAAAGCGGGACGGGGAATGCGTACTCGCCGCGGGAAATCGGCGCCTTGCGCTTTACGCTCAGCGTGCCGGCGGTGGCGTAGACGGGCCAGTTCCAGCGACGGGCCGCGGCGCCGGCGCCGCGCACATGATCCTGGTGTTCGTGCGTGACGATCAGCGCCGAAACGGACTCCGGCTCGATGTTCACCGCCTTCAGTCGCCGACCCAGCTCGCGCACACCGAATCCGGCATCGATAATGATGCACTCGCGGTCGCTCTCGATGACCGTAGCGTTCCCCTCGCTGCCCGAGCCGAGGACGTGAACTCTCATCGATTGCGTTCCTCGCCGGCCCGCTCCCAGGCAGCCGTCAACTGGCGGCGAGCCTTGTCGGTGAGGGGAACATCCCGCCGCTTCATCGCTCGCTGCGCGGCATCGAGGAACGCGCCGATCTCCCACAGCTCCGAATCATCCAGTCCCCACGTGAAAGGCGGAACATAACGCGGGGTGATTCCTTTTCCGTAGACATTCGCGCCCGCGCCCACCACGCATCCCGTCGTCAGGCGCGTCCCGATGGCCGTTCGGGTATGGTCGCCAAGGAATGAGCCCAGGAACTGCATTCCGGTCCGCTCCACGCCTCGAGGCGTCCACAACGACACGTCCGAGTAGTTGTTCTTCAGGTTGCTGTTGACCGTGCCGGCGCCGAGGTTCACCCATCGGCCCAGGACCGAGTGCCCGATGAATCCGTCGTGGCCCTTGTTGGCGTAGCCGGTGAAAATCGTGTTGCTCACCTCGCCGTTGACCTTGCAATGCTCGCCGATGCTCGAGGCGGCGATCCGTCCGCCGCTGACGAGTGAGTCCTCGCCGATCACGCACGGGCCGACCAGCCGGGTGAATGCCTGCACCGTGGCGCCCCGCCTGACGAGTATCGGTCCGGAGCTGGCATCGAAATACACCATCGGCTCCACGTTGGCGCGCCGATCGATGTAGATGAGGTGCGGACCAACATTGGTGGTGGTGGCAGGTGGCCCGCGTTCGATCGCGTTGCCGAGATGCGTGACGTCGAGCATCAGCAGTGCCGGCAGGTGCCGGACGAAATCCCACACCTGATCCATCCACACGCCGTCGACGTCGACCGCCTTCTCGTACCCCGGGAGCGCATCCAGGCCACCAGCCTCGATGGTGCCGACATCGGTGGGTTCGCGGACGCGGACTGCAGCCAGGCGACCGTCGCATGACCAGGCCATGGCGTCGGGGAGCGGCGTGTTGATCGCGACGGCGCAGCGCGAGTTC
>CBIHMX010000553.1:0-2619 GCA_966211115.1 uncultured Gemmatimonadaceae bacterium
GGTGAGCATGATTCGTAAAGCAATCGTAGTCGCCCATAACGGCGCCGTAGACCCGACGCTGGAGCAGGTGCTCCATCGACAAGGCTTTGCCCGCGTCGTGCACCCGGCACTCACCCACGCCCTGGCCGCCCTCGAACAGAATCCGGCTGACCTGCTCGTCCTCCCAATGGACGACGTGGAAGAAGGACAGCTCGCGGTCCTCGATCGCCTCAACCGCCGGGAAAAGCGGATGGGTGTGATCGCCACCGGTGAAGCGGCTGACACGTCGATGATCATGCGTGCCATGCGCGCGGGGATCCAGGAGTTCCTGTTCCGGCCGGTCGTCGAGTCGGAGCTCGTTGCCGCCATGGAGCGGCTGTCCCGCCGGACGACCAGCACCGTCACCGACGGCCAGGTGTTTGCCGTTTTCGGGTCGAAAGGCGGTGTAGGGACAAGCACGGTGGCCGTGAACCTGAGCCACGCGCTCATGCAGTCGCACGCCGATACCCGCGTTGCGGTCGCTGACTTTGCCGTCCCCGGGGGCGATATCCGCCTGCTCCTCAACGTCCGACCGCCTTACGACCTCGGCGACATCGCCGGAAAGATCGAACGCATGGACACTGACCTGCTGCATTCGGTCATGGTCCCTTCGACCGATCGGTTGTGGGTCCTCGCCGCGCCGGAGCGGCCCGAGGCAGACGAAGAGGTAGACGCCTCTGTCGCCGCGTCCGTCGTCAAACAGATGAAGTCGTCGTTCAATTACACGGTGCTCGACTGCGAACACCGCCTGAACGACCGGTCTCTGGCGGCCATGGACGCCGCCGACCGCATCCTGCTGCTGACCGAACTGAAGGTTCCCGCATTGCGGGCAGCCCAACGCATGATCGGTGTCTTCCGCCGGCTCGGCTATCCTAACGACAAGTTGGGCGTGGTGGTCAACCGGTACCAGTCCGAGGACGTCGTCTCGCCGAGCGAAGCCGCCGAGGTGCTCAAGACGGAAATTTTCTTCCGGTTGCCGAACGACTACCTGACCTGCTCGCGCGCGGCGACCGAAGGCGTTCCCGTGGGTGCCCACGCCCCGCAATCAAAGCTCGCTGGTTCGTACCGGCAGCTCGCGCAGCGCCTTTCCGGAATGGGGGAAGGCGAGGTGCACACGCGCGTCGGCGCCAACGGCCAGCGGATGACGCTCAAAACGATTTTCCAGAGAAAGCGGAGCTGATATGTCCCTCGTTGACAGGTTGACCGGCAGGAAGCAGGCGCCCGTTTCTGCTCCGGCTTCCCAGCCGGCGGAGCCAGCGGAGCCGGTGGAAAACGGCAACGGCAACGAACCACCGCAGATGACGGGCACCTTCTCGCGATTTACAGAGGAGGTGGCCGAGCTCAGCGCGGTCGACCAGCTCAAGGTCGACATCCATCATCGGCTGATCAGCCGCCTGGACCTCGAAGCGCTCGAGGCCATCAATGATGAAGAAGAAGTCACCAATCAGATACGACGCGCGGTAACGGACGTCCTCCGAGGAGAATCGACGCCGCTCTCGCAGGCGGAACGCGAAGAAATCGTCGAGCACATCGTCTGGGAAATCATCGGTCTCGGCCCTATCGAGCCGCTGTTCCGTGACAAGTCCATCACCGACATCCTGGTCAACAACGCCCATAACATCTTTGTCGAGCGCAAGGGCAAGCTGAGTCGCATCAGCGCGCAATTCCGGAACGACGCGCACCTGTTGGCGGTCATCGACCGCATCGTCAGCCGTGTCGGCCGTCGTGTCGACGAATCGTCGCCGATGGTGGACGCACGCCTTCCGGACGGTTCCCGTGTCAACGCCATCATTCCACCGCTGGCACTCGATGGTCCCGTGCTCTCGATCCGCCGGTTCGGCGCCGAGATCACCAGCAAGGAACTGATGGACTACGGCAGCATCACACAGGACATGCTGACGTTGCTGGCTGGGTGCGTGAAGGCGCGCCTCAACATCCTGATCTCGGGCGGTACGGGTTCGGGCAAGACAACGCTGCTGAACGCGATGAGCTCGTTCATTCCGGCTGACGAGCGCCTGATCACGATCGAAGACGCGGCCGAACTCCGCCTCCAACAGGAACACGTCGTCCGGCTCGAGACTCGGCCGCCGAACTCGGAAGGCCGAGGCGAAGTCGTTGCCCGCGACCTGGTGAAGAACGCGTTGCGTATGCGTCCCGATCGCATCGTCGTTGGTGAGGTACGTTCCGGCGAAGCGCTCGACATGTTGCAGGCCATGAATACCGGTCACGAAGGGTCGATGAGCACGATCCACTCGAACTCGCCGCGTGACGCGCTGGCCCGGCTCGAGACCATGATCCTGATGGCAGGTACGAACCTTCCGCAGCGCGCCATGCGGGAGCAGGTCGCGTCGGCGCTCGACGTCATTGTGCAGGTGCAGCGACTGAGCGACGGTGGCCGCCGAGTCACCAGCATCGTCGAAGTGGTGGGCATGGAAGGCGAGATGGTGACCACGCAGGAGATTTTCCGTTACAAGCGACGCGGATTCACGCCCGACGGAAAGATCGTCGGCTTGTTCGAACCCACCGGCGTAAGGCCGCTCTTTGCGGAGCGGTTGAAGATCTCGGGCGTGGAAATGCCCAAGGGGCTGTTCGAGTAAGCCA
>CBIHMX010000554.1:0-2613 GCA_966211115.1 uncultured Gemmatimonadaceae bacterium
ACGAGTCGCCGAGGTCCGCGGCCGAATAAGCGATGCCGTCGCGCGGGGCGGTCACGGGCAGAAGGTCCAAATCGTCGCCGTGACGAAGAACCACGGTCCGGAAGCCGCTGCGGCAGCGTGGGATGCGGGACTCCGGATCGTCGGGGAGAACCGTATCCAGGAAGCGATCGGAAAGATGGACCTGGTGTCTGAACCGGTGGAATGGCACCTCATCGGACACCTCCAGCGCAACAAGGTCAGGCACCTTGACCGCTTCTCATTGTTTCACGCGTTGGATAGTGAGCGTCTAGCCAAGGCGATAGGAGAGCGGGGAGAAGGGGTTCGGCCAGTGCCGGTGCTGGTGCAGGTGAACACGTCGGGCGAGGAAACCAAGGGCGGCTTCACGCTCGACGAACTGCGGGACGTGGCGCCGCGCCTGGCGGGGGAGCGGGGTATCGAGGTGCGCGGGGCGATGACGATGGCGCCTTACGACGCCCCGGAAAGCGTCCTCCGGGAAGTATTTGGCCGTTGTCGTCAGGCGGCTGAATTGCTGCGAAGCGCTGGAATGCCGGCCGGGGAATTGTCGATGGGCATGTCCGGTGATTATGAAACAGCAGTCGAAGAAGGCGCCACGATGGTGCGGCTGGGAACGATCCTGTTTGGGGAGAGACCATGAAGGACGAAGCCTTTCACCTGACTCCGCTGGACATCCGGCGGTATGACTTCGGCAGCGCGCTGCGCGGCTACGACAAGTCGCGCGTGGACGAGTTCCGCGATCAGGCGGCGGCCGAGGTGGAATACCTGCTGCGCCAGTGCAATGAGCTCGAGAACAAGGCCAAGGGCTTTCACGAGCAGTTGCGTGCCTTTCGTGAGCGCGACAAGGCGCTGAACGAAGCCCTGATCTCGGCGCAGCAACTTCGCGGGGACATCCGGGAGCAGGCGGATCGCGAGGCGCAGCTCATTCTTCGTGAGGCGCGCGCCGAGGGTGAGAAGATCATCGAACAGGCGCGCTCCGAATCTCGCGCACTGCAGACGGAAATCGAGACACTGACGCGTAC
Source organism: uncultured Gemmatimonadaceae bacterium (assembly GCA_966211115.1). Lineage (GTDB taxonomy): Bacteria > Gemmatimonadota > Gemmatimonadetes > Gemmatimonadales > Gemmatimonadaceae > JABWBJ01. Next base: position 1,038 of record CBIHMX010000554.1, read on the forward strand.
CCGTCGCGCGTTCCTCGCGCAGCTTCGCATGACGGTGCAACGGCAACTATCGGAGATCGACGCCGCCGAGGGGTCGATATATCCGAGCGTGAATGCCCAGGGTGACTCCCAGGAGCAGGCGCCGTGGGTGGATGACCTGGTGAAAAAGTAGATCGGGTGTCCGGGGTGGTGCCTCGTCACCACGGTCCTGCACGAACCGCGTTAGGACGTAACGTAGTCATCAGGGCGCAATTGAGCGCCACCGCGTTCGCGCTGACAATCCTGCGTCTGTATTGGAAACTGTCGCGCGGTACGACCCACACCGCGCCAACAAGGGATCGACGAGCGGATTCGTCAGGCTGCTCTGCATGACTTGCCCAATCCGTTTTCGGTGGCCGAGCTGCATAGCCGCGCCAATCTTCGCACCATACATTTGAGCGTCTCGCACGCTCCGAATGACGGCCGATCTCCAGACACAGCTCCAGACATCTCTCGGAACGGCATACACCCTCGAGCGCGAACTCGGCGGCGGAGGCATGTCCCGCGTGTTCGTCGCGGAGGATACGCGCCTCCAGCGAAAAGTCGTCGTCAAGGTTTTGTCGCCGGAACTCGGCGCCGCGCTCAGCATGGAGCGCTTCGAGCGCGAGATCCGCGTCGCGGCTTCGCTGCAGCAGGCGAACATCGTGCCGGTCCTTGCCGCTGGCGATGCGAATGGGCTCCCGTATTTCACCATGCCGTTCGTCCAGGGCGAATCGCTCCGCAAACGGCTGACGGAAGGACCGGCGCTCATCATGCCGGAAGTTGTCCGAATCCTCGGCGATGTCGCACGAGCGCTCGCGTATGCGCATGAACAGGGCGTCGTCCACCGTGACATCAAGCCGGACAACGTGCTGCTGTCCGCGGGGACCGCTGTGGTCACGGATTTCGGGATCGCCAAGGCGATTTCGGCAGCACGCACCGCTGGTGACAGCGCAACGCTCACCGAGGTAGGGACGTCGATCGGAACGCCTGCGTACATGGCTCCCGAGCAGGCGGCAGGCCAGCCGGACGTGGATCATCGCGCCGACATTTACGCTTTTGGCTGCATGGCGTATGAACTCCTGGCCGGGCGGCCGCCTTTCGAAGGCGGTCCGGCGCACCGGATCCTGGCGGCGCACATCAGCCAGGCGCCCGTTCCGGTTGAACAAGTAAACCCGGCGGTGCCGGCCTCGCTGGCGACGCTGGTGATGCGATGCCTCGCCAAGGATGCCGATGACCGCCCACGCGATGCCGCTGAGTTGACCCAGCTGCTGGACGGCGTGACGAGTGGCGTCCCGCCCGCCTCGCCGGGAGACACGGCCAACTGGTCCATCATGCTGCGCCGGGCGTTGGTTGCGTGGGTGGTCTCGTCAGGCGTCGTCCTGCTGCTCGCCCGCATCGCGGTGTCCGCGTTAGGCCTGCCGGACTGGGTGCTGTCAGGTGCCGGAGCGGTGATGCTCCTCGGCCTTCCGGTAATCCTGCTGACGGCGTATGTGCACCGGGCGTGCTACCGGGCGCTGGCCGCGACGCCGACGCGGACGCCGGGTGGTGGCGCCCAGGCACCGGGCGCGCTCGCTAC
>CBIHMX010000555.1:0-2610 GCA_966211115.1 uncultured Gemmatimonadaceae bacterium
GTTATTCCCTATTCCCTATTCCCTATTCCCGAGCGTTTCACGCCGCCACCGTACTGGCTTCGCGAATGATCGAGTAGTCCTGTCGCCGCCTTGCCGGCGCGAATCCCGCATCACGGATCAGACGTTCGAGCTCGTCCGTCGTCGTGCGGTGCGTGGTATTGGCCGCCGACACCACGTTCTCCTCGATCATGAGCGAGCCGAAGTCGTTGCAGCCGAAACGGAGGGCCAGTTGGCCGATCTTCATGCCCATCGTGACCCAGCTTGATTGCAGATTGGGGACGTTGTCGAGCACGATCCGCGAGATGGCGATCGTGCGCAGGTATTCCGTCGCGCCCGTTTTTGCCATGTGCGACATCGTCGGCGTGTTCTCGGGCTGGAGCGGCCAGGTGATGAACGCCGTGAACCCGCCGGTTCGCGCCTGGAGCGCGCGCACGCGCTCGAGGTGCTCGATCCGCTCGGCCAGCGTCTCGCCGATGCCGTACATCATGGTGACCGAGGTTTTCATGCCCTCGTTATGCGCCAGTTCCATGATCTCCAGCCAGCGATCGGCGCCGGCCTTTTTCGGCGCCACGATGTCCCGCACGCGCTGGACCAGGATCTCACCACCGCCACCCGGGATCGAATCGAGCCCCGCTGCTTTCAGTTCGCGAATGACCTCGACGGCGTCCATGCGGAAGACGGTGCTGAAGAAGTCGACCTCGCTCGGACTGAAGCCGTGGATGTGGATGGGGTGATGGCGCTTGATGTAGCGCATCAGGTCCAGGTACCACTCGAACGGGATATAGGGGTTGTGGCCGCCCTGGATCAGGATCTGGACGCCGCCGAGCGCCTTGGTTTCGTCGATCTTGGCGCCGATCTGCTCGAAGGAGAGCGTGTACCCTTCCCCGTGCTTCGGCCGGCGATAGAACGCGCAGAAGCCACAATCGGCGACGCAGACGTTCGTGTAGTTGATGTTGCGGTCGACGATGTACGTGACCACGCCCGCCGGGTGCCTGGCGTTGCGAATCCGGTCCGCCTCGAGGCCAAGCTCGAGCAGCGGGGCGTTCGTGTAAAAGTCGAGGATCGAGTCCAAAGTCGTTGCGGTCAGGTGTCTTGGAAGGTCGTTGGTTTCACATGCCTCGCGCCAGTCCCAGACGCGAACAGAGAAGCCCGGCGGCAGGGCTATCGAACGCGTCCCTGGCCTGGTTGCGACCTCGACCTCACACTGACGCGACGGAGAGATTGGGAAAGGCGCCACAGGGGCGCCTTTGCGATCCCTGCGGCACTAGAGGAGAAATGAGCGAAGGTTGAGGACTGTCGCTCCTCTTGACAATCATATGGACGGCGCCATAGCCTCCACCTGACTATCAGGAGGAGACAGCGGGTGGACGGGCAGAGCACGGACGTAATTTCTGGTACGCTGGACATGCTCATCCTCAAGACGCTGAGCCTGGCCCCGCTGCACGGCTTCGGTATCGCCAGGCGCGTCGAGCAGATGTCGAAAGGCGTCTTCAAGGTGAATGCCGGGTCCCTCCTTGTTGCGCTGCAACGACTGGAGCGCGCTGGCCTCCTGGATGCAGAATGGCGACAGACCGAGAATGGTCGCCAGGGCCGGTTCTATTCGCTGACGCGCGCGGGGCGGAAGCAGTTGTCGATTGAGACCTCCGAATGGGACCGCAAGGCGGCCGCCATACAGCGGCTGCTGCGTACAGAGGCGTGATTTCCTTCATTCGGCAGGTTCAACGCGGCATCGCGGCACTGTTCGCTCCCGCGCGCGCCGACGCAGTGATGGACGATGAAATCCGCGCCTTTGTCGAGAATCGCGCCGCTGAACTCATGCGGAGCGGCATATCGCCTGATCATGCGCGCCGGCAAGCGAGCATCGAGGTAGGAAACGTGACCGCGGTGCGCGAGGTAGTCCGTGGGTCCGGTTGGGAACATTCCATGGATGTCCTGTTCAGGGACGTTCGTTATGCGATGCGCCGGCTGATTCGCGACCCTGTCTTCACTGGCGTCGCCTCATTGACGCTCGCGCTCGGCATTGGTGCGGCTACCGCGATCTTCAGCACGGTCAATCCCATCCTGTTCCGGGCGCTGCCCTACCCTGGCGCGGAGCGCATCATCACCATCAGCGATCGTTCGCCTGGCGGTACCGCGGCCGAGCCCACATACGGAACGTTCGAGGAGCTCGCGAGTCGCAGCCGTTCGTTCGAGTCGCTGAGTGCAGCCGATGTCTGGCGACCGTCGCTTACCGGAGCCCAGGAAGCGGAGCGCCTCCAGGGGCTGCGCGTGAGCGCGTCGTATTTCAATACGTTAGGTGTCATGCCGGTGGTCGGCCGCACATTCGACAGCGCGGAAGACACGCCAGGTACGGGGCGCGTGGCCGTTGTCAGCGACCGGCTGGTCAAGCGGCGTTTCGGCGCCGCTTCCATGGTGGGCGCAGCCATCACGCTCGACGGCGTGCCGCACACCATCGTGGGAGTGATGCCGCCCGGATTCGTCGATGTCATGTCGCCGTCGACCGACGTGTGGGCACCGCTGCAGGCGCAGTCCCGGGCGTCGCCCAATGCGCGAGAGTGGGGCCATCACTACCGGATCGTCGGTCGCCTCGTTCGCGGCATGGACATCGAC
>CBIHMX010000556.1:0-2608 GCA_966211115.1 uncultured Gemmatimonadaceae bacterium
ACCTGACGAGCCGCTCCCAACGCGTGCGCCACCAATCGTGCGTCCCGTCGAGGGGACGATCGAGGGCGGGGCCGGAGGGCTGTACTACCACATCGTCGGTCGCGGCGCCGACACGGTGCTGGTGCCGTTAGGCACGTGGCTCGAACCGTCGCTCGGAGCGCTCGGTGAGCGCTTCACCGTGGTGTTCTACGACCCGCGTCATCGGGGGCGTTCGCACGCGATGTCGGATTCGCTCGCCGCGACGTTCGAAGGCGACGTCGTGGACCTGGAGATGATACGGCTGGCGATCGGCGCTCCGCGGGTCGCGGTCATCGGGTTCGACTACTACGCGGCGGTCGCCGCTGCCTGGGCAGCCAGTCATCCGCAGGCGGTGACGCGTCTCGTGCTGCTCAGTCCCGTCGAGCCGTCGGACAGCCTGGCGCGATCGTTCGATCCGCCAGAACGCATGGCGCGTATCGACACCGTCGCCGCGCGCGCCCTGGTGAAGGCGCGGGCCGCGGGTCGGGACACGACCGACCTGGCCGGCTATTGCGAGGATTTCTGGCGGCTCAATGCACCCGTGTTCATCGGCGACACGTCCCGCACCCGCGTCGCCTGGAGCGACTGGTGCCAGCTACCGAACGAGTCGCCGGCCCGGATCGCCGCCGCCGCCGGATATGCCTTCTTGTCGTTAGGTGAGGGCACCGACTTCGGCGCGCGAGCCTCCGGCTTGAGGGCGCCAACGCTGGTCGTGCACGGCCGGCTCGACCTCGTCGCCAATCCCGAGGGGGCCAGGGAATGGACTCGTCGCGTCCCCGGTGCCCGGTTGCTCTGGCTCCCGAACGTCGGCCACCTCCCCTTTCTCGAGGATCGGAAGACGGTGCTGGAATCCCTCATCGAGTTCCTGGCCGGCGAATGGCCGCCGAGAGCCGAGGTGCCCTGATCTGTCCTGCGGTCTCCGGCCTGTGACCTTTGGCCCATTTCCCTATATTTGTCTCCCTGACTGACTCCAATCCGACGAGGAAATGGCTGGTCACAGTAAATGGAAGCAGATCAAGCACTACAAGGCGGCCACCGACAAGAAGCGTGGCGCGCTGTTCACGAAGCTCATTCGTGAAATCACGGTCGCGGCCAAGCAGGGTGGCGGCGATCCCGACGGGAATCCGCGGCTCCGTACGGCGATCGATGCGGCAAAGGCGTCGTCGATGCCGAAGGACAACATCGAGCGCGCGATCAAGAAGGGGACGGGGGAACTGGAAGGCGTCGACTACGTCGAGGTACTGTACGAGGCGTTTGCCCCCGGTGGCGTGGCGTTGATGATCCAGGCGCTCACCGATAACGCCACGCGCACGGTCGCTGACGTGCGATTCAAGTTGTCACGCGGTGGCGGCAACATGGGCGCGACGAATTCGGTGTCGTGGATGTTCGAACGGAAAGGCCAGATCTATCTCGACGCTTCGAAGTATGACGAAGATGAAACGCTCGAAGCGGCTCTCGAGGCCGGCGCCTCGGATTTCGTGCGCGAAGAAGATCAGTATATCGTGAGCACGGATGTCGCGTCGTTCCACACGGTGAAGGCGGCACTGGAGCAGAAGGGCATCGTCGCCACCGAGTCCGAGGTGGCGTGGATCCCGAAGCAGACGGTTTCAGTGGCCGGCGCGGACGCGGAAGCGGTGCTGCGCCTGATCGAGTCGCTCGACGAACTCGACGACGTACAGAAAGTCGATGCAAACTTCGACATCGACGCGTCGGTGATGTCGGGACTGCAGTCGTGATCGAGCGCTTCGGGCCTGCGGTCGTGATCGAGAGCTTCGGGCCCGCCGCGTGCGGCCTTGTGCAGCGTGAAGCTTCGATGGGGCACGAGGCATGGAGCATGGGGCATGGGGTGTGCTAGTCCTCGGAATCGATCCGGGGACGGCGGTCACGGGGTACGGACTCGTTCTTGACGAACGCGCGACGAGCCGGTCCCGGAACGGCTCGTCAGGCATCGACATGCGGCTGGTGGAGTGCGGCGTGATCCGCACGAAGGCGCGGGATCCGCTCTCCTCGCGGCTGCGGGAGATCCACCAGGGCATCGCCGAGTTGATCGCCAGGCACAAGCCTGATCACCTGGCGGTCGAGGACGTCTTCTATTCCCGGAACGTTCGCACGACGCTGGCGTTAGGCCATGCGCGGGGCGTGGTGCTGCTGGCGGGGGAGAATGCCGGCGTGGCGATTCACGAGTTCCCGCCCGCCGAAGTGAAGAAGGCCATCGCCGGCACCGGGAGCGCGACGAAGGAGCAGGTGCAGTTCATGCTGACCCGGCTCCTGCGGCTGCGCAGCGCCCCTGAACCCGCTGACGCATCCGACGGCGTGGCCGCCGCGGTGACCTACGTGCTGACGTCGCACGTGGCGGCGTTCACCAGCGGCGCCCGGAACACACACACCGGCCATCGGACTCGATGATCTCGCAGGTCGCCGGTACGCTCGTCACGCGCGATGTCGAGCGCGTGGAAATCACGACCGGCGGCGGCGTGACGTACGAAGTCGCCATCCCGCTTGGCACGTTCGAGGGGCTGCCGCCGAAAGGCGATGCGGTGACGTTGTTCACGCATCTCGTCGTGCGCGACGACGAATGGTTGTTGTACGG
>CBIHMX010000557.1:0-2593 GCA_966211115.1 uncultured Gemmatimonadaceae bacterium
GTGTGAGCCTGACCCTAAGCCGCACCACAATACGGCTATCTGGGAGGTTCGTCCACGTGCCCCAAGCGCCAGGAACCCCAAGTTCGGGGTCAGACCCGGGGTCAGACCCCGGGTCTGACCCCGAACTTGGTGACGCCGGAACGGCTACTTCTTTCGCTTGGCGGTGCGGCGTGGTGCCGATGCCGTCTTCCGCTTCTTCGGCGCGGCCTTCTTTTTCCGCGGCGGAGCCTTCTTCTTGGCCTTCACCATGGTACGCGTCGTCGCCTTCGCGGTCTTCTTTACCTTGGCCTTTCTCGACGCCGGCCTCGGAGCGGATTTTTTCGCCGTAACCTTCTTCTTCGGCCTCGCTTTGCGCACGGCAGCGCGGACCCGGTCGGCAGCCTTTTTCACGACCGACTTCACCGCCTTCGCCGCCTTCGCCGCGATGGGCGGCGCTGCCTGATGCAGAGCGAATCCTGCTCCCTGCGGATCGCCGAGGATCGCGATTGAGCCGCCGGGGATGTCCATCTGCGGCCGATGGATGAATCCACCGTTCTGCGTCGCTGTCTCCACCGCACTTGCAACGTCCTTGACGTGCATGTACACAAGCCAGAACGGATGCATGCCCTTGTACTCATCATTCATCGTGAACATGCCGCCGTACATGCTCCCGGTTCGCTTCTCGCCGAACATGTAGTACATGTCTCCGGCGCCCATGTCCATTTCGCTGATCTTGTCCCAGTTGAAGAGCGCGTTGTAGAACTGGGCGGCCTGCTCGTGGTCGTGCGTCATCAGCTCGTGCCACGACGGCTTGCCCATGACCGGCTTGCCGTTCCACGCCACCGACTGGTTGAACGACTTGTAGATGCCGAACATCGCTCCCTGCGGGTCCCGGACCACGGCGAAGCGGCCAGTACCGGGAATGTCGTCCGGTCCGGCGACGATCGCCGCGCCTAACGACTTCGCCTGCTCGGCCGTGGCATCGACGCTGTCGGTCTCGATGTACGGCATCCAGTTCGGCGGTGTCCCCTGGGCCTTCATCTGGTCGTTGAGACGGTAGATCCCGGCGAATGGAACGCCGTCGCTCGTCCACATTGTGTAGTTGTCGTCAAAGCGCTGCGTGCCCCAGTTCGTGAACCGGGGATAGAACCTGATCGCCGCTTCGGGATCGGGCGTGGTGAGTTCGTACCAGACGAATTGACCGTGCATGGGATGCGGTTGGTGGAGGTGAATGTCAGCCGGTCATAAAGGGAGCCTGTCACAGGCCGCTCGTCCAGCGTTCCACGCGACGACGTGACGAAACGTGGGCCCGCGACTTCGACGCGAACGGCTGCCACAGTCCCGCTCGGCGCTCAATCCCGCCCGGAGCGCGGGAGCCCGGGGCAAAGCGAAGGGGTAGGAGCGGACAGCCCACTGCTCCCACCACATGCGACTCCTCCTGGTCGAAGACGATGCCACGGCCGCCGAGCTCCTGGCCCGGGGCCTGCGCGAGAACGCGTATGCGGTCGACCTGGCCGGGGACGGCCCGTCTGCGCTCGACAGGGCGATGTTGTACCGGTATGACCTGATCATCCTCGATGTCATGCTTCCCGGCATCGATGGCCTGGAAGTCTGCCGGCGGCTCAGGAATCGCGGCGCCGCGGTTCCCATCCTCATGCTTACCGCGAGGGGAGGCGTGGATGACAGGGTCGCTGGACTCGATGCCGGCGCCGACGACTACCTGCCAAAGCCGTTCGACTTCACCGAACTGCTGGCCCGGGTCCGGGCACTATCGCGCCGCGGTCCGGTACTCGGTCCGACCGTACAGCGCGTCGGCGATCTTTCGATCGATACACGGACACGCCGTGTCGAACGGAACGGACGTCCCATCGAGCTGACGGCGAAGGAATACACGCTCCTCGCATACATGACGCGACGGAAGGGACAGGTGGTCACCCGCGCGGACATCAGTGAGCACGTCTGGGACGAAAATTTCGATCCGACCTCGAACGTGATCGACGTGTACGTGCAGCGGCTCCGGCGCAAGATCGACGATGGTCACGTCGACCGGCTCATTCACACCAGACGTGGTGCGGGTTACGTGCTGGTGTCAAACCCCGCCGGCTCCAGCGAATGATCAGGAGCCTGCGCGGCCGGCTCACGGTCTGGTATGTCAGCGTGCTGGCCGTGGTGCTCGCCTCGGTCTCGCTGATGATCCACGTGCTCCTGCAGCGCGAGCTGCATGACCGGATCGACGAAAGTCTGCAGGCCGTGACGGGAATTGCGATCACGTCGCTCGATAACGACCTCGATGAAGGCCAGAGCGTGGTCGGCGCGGCGCAAAGCACGTCAGCCGAGCTGAATTCCAACCAGGCCATGGTCGCCATATACGACGCCGCGGGAAACCTCCTCGCCGAGGCCGGCCGCGACGACGAGTTGGAACTCGACCTGCCCGATGCCGTGGACATCCCGGAGAACGAACCGCTTCTCTACACCGCTACTGAAACGGATGACGACGACCGCCATCGGATAGCGGTACGTCGCGCCGTCGTCGGACCGGGCAGGGTGGAGTATCTCGTGGTTGCCGGGACCGATCTCGAAGCGACCGACGAGGAACTCGCCTCGTTGCGCCGGA
>CBIHMX010000558.1:0-2592 GCA_966211115.1 uncultured Gemmatimonadaceae bacterium
TCGGCAGCCATCGTCCGCCCGGTAAAGAGCAACTCGGCGGTGCGACCCTGGCCGATCAATCTGGGGAGCATGGCGCACGCACCCATGTCGCAGCCGGCCAGTCCAACTCTCGTGAACAGGAACGCTGTCTTCGCCTCAGGCGTGGCGATGCGAATGTCCGACGCCATGGCCAGGATCGCCCCCGCGCCGGCGCAGGCGCCGTCCACCGCCGCGACGATCGGTTGCGGACAGCTGCGCATTGCTTTCACCAGGTCGCCGGTCATTCGGGTAAACGCCAGCAGCTCCGGAACGGCCATCTTCGTCAGCGGTTCGATGATTTCGTAAACGTCGCCGCCCGAGCAGAAATTGCCGTCGGCGCCGGTGATGACGATCGCGCGAATGTCCGACGCGTACACCAGGTCCCGAAAGAGGTCGCGCAACTCCGCGTACAGGTCGAACGTGAGCGCGTTTTTCCGCGCCGGCCGGTCGAGCGTGACGACGCCAACTTTGCCCTCGTGCAATGCCGACCAGCCAAAGTGTTTCGGCGCGAACGTCGCGAGCGGGCGCCGCATGGCGGACATCGGGTCGGACTGTGGTGCGGTCATTCTGGAGTCCTCGAAGGGCGGAATCCCTGTTTTATCGATCCGAGCAGGGCATGCAGGTCCTTGCGTTCGGCGGGCGTCAGCGAAGCGAACATGGTGGTAATCCAGCGTTCGTGTGCACGAGCCATTCCGGCAAAGTGACGGCGACCGTTACGTGTCAGCCTGACGATGGCCGCGCGGCGATCTGAGTCCGCCACACGCCGCGTGACGAAACCCTCGGATTCCAGAGCGCGAACGAGCCAGGTCACGTTACCGCCGGTCGTGAGCATGCGCTCGGAAATCTCGCCCATGCGCAGGCCGCCCGGGGCACGATCGAGTTGTGACAGCAGGTCGAAGCGCGGCAACGATGAACCGAACTCCCGCTTGAGTGAACCATCGACGACCTGGGAGATGACCGTGGTGCAGGTGAAGAGGCGAAGCCAGAGTCGCAGCGACTCGTGCTCAGGCTCGTCGGCGGTCTGCGGCAATCGTTGCGCGATCATCGAGCCGATCCATCCACCACGACGGTTTGTGCCTCTTCACCCGGCGTGGCGACGCACAACGCGACGATTGCCGCGGCCACTTCGTCGACGGTAACCAGCCGGGATTGGCCGGCCCTGGAGAGGATCGCCCGGAGCGCCTCGTCGTTCGACATGCCGGTCTTCGCCGACACACGATTCACCGAGTCGCGCACGAGTTCAGTGTCGGTATAGCCAGGACAAACCGCGTTCACGGCAACGCCATGCCGGAACATCTCGACCGCCAGCGCTCTCGTCAGGCCGACCAGTGCGTGCTTGGCGGCGACGTAGGCCGAGACGTACGCCTCCCCATGCAGGCCGGCGACGCTTGCCACATTCACGACGTGGCCGCCGCCGCGCTCGATCATCCCCGGGAGCACCGCCTGTGTCGCATGCACCGCGCCTGACAAATGTTCGGCGATGAGCCGCGTGAACAACGCCGGATCCGTCTTCAGAAACGGGGCGGACTCGGTGGACCCGGCGTTGTTCACCAGGATGTCGATGGGGCCGAGCCGTGTCGCGGCTTCGGCACAGGCGTCCTGCACCGCGACGCGGTCGGTGATGTCGGCCACCACCACCACGTGTGGGCCCGGAACACGCCGCGCCGTCTCCTCGCCGCGAGCGCGATCACGAACCAGAAGACTCACGTTCGCCCCCTGGGCCGATAGCGCGCGCACCGCCGCCGCGCCGATTCCGCGATTGGCGCCGGTGACGATCGCATGCCGCCCGCCTAACGCGCTCATGTCAGCTCTCCCCTCGGCGGTCCGGCGGATGCCGGGCCTGACCCGGTGGCGGCTCGCTCACGCGCGATCAGGCGATCGAGCTGGTGCTTGCCGGCGAGATACTGGTCGGGCCAGGTTGCGCCATCGTATCCCCAGCGCGCGGCCTCGGTCAACGTCCACGCCGGATTCACCAGGTGCGGCCGCCCGACGGCGACGAGATCCGCGCGACCCGACGCGATGATGCCGTTCGCCTGGTCCGCGTCGGTGATGGCGCCAACGGCGATCGTGGCGATGCAGGCCTCCTGGCGAATCCGGTCGGCAAACGGTGTCATCCACATCCGGCCGAACACCGGGCGTTCGTGATTCACCACCTGGCCTGCTGAAACGTCGATCATGTCGGCGCCGCTGGCCCGGAACATACGCGCCATTTCCACGGCTTCGTCGCCCGTGTTGCCGCCTGCCGCCCAGTCGTGCGCGGAAATACGAACCGACATCGGCAGGTTTGTCGGCCACGCGGCGCGCATGGCCGCGAACACGCGCAGCGGAAAACGCACGCGATTCTCGAGACTTCCCCCGTATTCGTCGTCGCGGTGGTTGGTGAGTGGTGACAGGAACGAGGAGAGCAGGTAGCCATGGGCGCAGTGCAACTCCAGCCAGTCGAAACCGGCCGACCGCCCAAGCTCTGTCGCGCGGACGAACTCTTCGGTGACGCGGTCCATTTCCGCCACGGTCATCGCGCGCGCCACCTGCGACACGCCCGGGAGGTATTGCTGCTCCGAGGCGGCCATCAAG
>CBIHMX010000559.1:0-2591 GCA_966211115.1 uncultured Gemmatimonadaceae bacterium
GCCAAGTTCTATCGCCTGACGACGGCGGGGCGGCGGGGGCTCCGAGCGGAAACGAAGTCGTGGGATGACTACGTTGCCGCGGTGGCGCGCGTGATGTCGGCCGGTCCGGAAGCGGCGAAGGAGGGCGTATGAGCGTCTTCCGCCCGTGGCGGCGCAACGTTCGCCGCGAGATCGACGATGAACTGCGTTTCCATTTCGACGCGCGTATCAGCGAACTGGTGTCGCTGGGCCTGAGCGCCGATGAGGCGCGCCGGAAAGCCGTCGAGGAGTTCGGTGACATCGACGAAGTGCGCGCTGACCTCAAGTCCATCGACGAGCGGGTGGCGTCGCAGCAGAAGCGGGCCGATATCCTGGAGTCACTGTGGTACGACGTCCGGTACGCAGCGCGTTCCCTCTGGCGCACACCGGCTGTGTCGATCACGATCATCATCACGCTGGCGTTAGGCCTCGGCGTGAACACGGCGATGTTTTCCCTGCTGGACGCCATCCTGTTCCGCCCCCCGGCGGGTGTCGCCGATCCGGGCGGGGTGAAGCGGATCTGGTCGCTCGTGAAGTTCCGCAGCGGACCGCAGTACTGGTCCGGCTATGACTACATGGAATATGCCGCGCTGGAAAAAACGCTTTCGTCGCGTGCCGACCTGGCTCTGTACACGCATCCGGAGAAATTCCCGCTTGGACGCGGAGAGGATCTTCCGACCGTGAAGCTCGCCGGCGCCACGGCGTCCATGTTTCGTGTGCTCGGAGTCCGCCCGGTACAAGGCCGTATCTACGGTCCAGATGAAGAAGCACCTCACGCCAGCGCGGCCGTGACCGTTATCAGCGATCGGTTCTGGGAGCGCGAGTTCAACCGCGATCCGGATGTGATTGGCAAAGTGGTCTTGTTCTACGCGAAGCCATACACCGTCATCGGCGTTACTCCTCCGGGCTTCAGTGGCGTGGAGCTCGACGAAACCGAGGCCTGGGTGCCATTGGGCAGCAATCCGGCGTTCTCGCCGAAGACACAGGCATCCTGGACGACCAACGACAACATCAACGGGTTTCAGGTACTGGTGAGGGCACAGCCCACTGTTTCCGATGTGCAGGTCGAACAACTGGCGACGCTCGCCCTTCGTCAGCCACGAGAAAAGTTCCAGGTGGACACCACGACCGTTGCCCAGCTCGCGTCGATCGTGCGTGCGCAGGGTCCGGGTCGCGTCGAGACGGCGCAACAGGTGGCGGAGCGGGCCAGCGTGGTGGCGATTCTCGTGCTGGTGATCGCATTTGCCAACGTCGTGAACCTGTTGCTGGCTCGCGCCGTCCGCCGACGCCGGGAGATCGCCGTCCGCTTGGCGTTAGGCAGTTCGGCGGGGCGTTTGCTGCGGCTGCTGGTCAGCGAGAGCGTGCAGCTGGCGGCGCTCGCCGCGGTGGCCGCGCTCGCGGCCGCCTGGTGGGGTGGCTCGCTGCTCCGATCGCTGCTGATGCCGGAAGTTCAGTGGGCCGACAACCCACTACACTGGCGCGTGCTGGTCATGGGGATTGGGGCCGCCCTCCTCGCCGGTATTGTGGCTGGTATCATTCCAGCGCTGCAATCCCGCGCGCCCGACCTGACCAGGTCGTTGAAGACCGGCACGCGCGACGGTGGTGCCGCGCGCTCCCGATTGCGGGGTTTTCTTGTCGCGACGCAAGCAGCGCTGACCGTCGTGTTGCTCGTTGGGGCGACCCTGTTTGTGCGGAGTCTGCATAACGTGAAAGCGCGCGACATCGGGTTCACGGTCGATCGGCTGGCGTTTGCGTCGGTATCCGACGGCAATGATCTCGCCCGGAGGGTGGAGGTCTCGAACCGCCTGCTGAGCCTCGAGGAGCGCTTCAGGACCGTCCCGGGCGTCGAACGGGTGGCATACACCTCGATGAGGCCGAAGTGGGGGATTCAGTTCACGAGTTACTTCGCCGACGGTACCGGCACCGGCGCGAAATACTCGACGTTTTTCAGCGCAGTGACGCCGGGCTTTTTTGCCGCCACTGGCACTCGCATCCTGAGGGGTCGGGACTTCGAGGGGGGCGCGAGAGAATGGGCCGTGCTGGTGAACCAGACCACGGTCGATTCGTTGTGGCCCAATGACGATCCACTCGGGAAGTGCCTGCGTTTCGAGAAGGCCGACGCGCCCTGCTACCGGGTCATTGGCGTCACGCAGAACGCGCTGACACTGGGATTGGAGGACAAGCCGGAACTCCACGCTTACGTTCCGCTCACCAACTCACCGGAACGTGGCGGAGTCGGCGACGTGGTATTCCGGATGGATCCGAAGCGTCTGACGACTTCACTCGCCACGATCAAGGAGATGCTGAAAGTGGAGTTCCCGGGCGCCAAGGTGAGTACCAACACCTTCGCCGCCTCGATGGAACCGGAGTACCGGCCGTGGCAGCTCGGGGCGACGCTGTTCACGCTCTTTGGTCTGCTCGCCGCCACAGTGGCCGGGATCGGTGTCTACAGCTCTGTGAGTTATGCGGTCAGCCAGCGGACGCACGAATTCGGCGTGAGGGTTGCCCTGGGCGCCACGTGGAATCGCATCGTGCGCGAAGTGGTCAGCGGAGGCCTCCGGATCGTCCTGGTC
>CBIHMX010000560.1:0-2590 GCA_966211115.1 uncultured Gemmatimonadaceae bacterium
AGCGACATCGTCTTGCAACGTCCAGCGCCGCCGCGGTTGTCGTGCTCGTTGCTTCCGTGGTGACGTTCTACACTTCACAGCTGCGCGGTGAGCGCGATCGCGCCGAGCGAGAAGCGAGCAAGGCACGCGAGGTCGCGACGTTTCTCCAGGGAATCTTCGAGGTCTCCGATCCCGCGGCAACAAAAGGGGAGACCGTGACCGCACGATCGCTGTTGGACGAGGGCGCCAAACGCATCGAGACGCGGTTGGCCAGTCAGCCGCAGGTGAAGGCCGGGATGATGGACGTCATCGGCAACGTGTACCTGAGCCTGGGGCTGTATGAGGATGGCCAACGACTGTTCGAGCGTTCACTCGCTGTTCGCCGATCACTCCCCGAGCCCTCCGATTCGGCCATTGCGACAACCCTTTTCGGCCTCGGCAGCGCCCAGCAGTGGCGCGGTGAGTACGCGGCGGCGGAGAGCAGCTATAGTGAGGCGCTAGCTATCCGTCGGCGCCTGTTCGAAGCGAATCACCCGGAGGTACTGCACTCCCTGAGCGCGGTCGCGAGGATACTCCACACGCAAGGTTCCTGGGCGCGCGCTGAATCGCTCTACTACGACGTCCTCGATGGTCATCGCTCGCGGCCGGACGCGACGCGCGGGGAACTGGCGGCGGCGCTCTATGACATCGGGTCAGTCGAACACCAGAACGGGCGGCTGGACCAGGCGGGTGCACACTTCCGCGAAGCCATCGCCGAGCTCGAGGCTGATACGGCACATAACGAGCTGGCCATGGCTGACATCAAGAGCGACCTGGCGGTGCTGTTGAAAAATCAACAACAGTACGAGGCGGCCGGGTCGCTGTATCGCGAGGTGCTCGAGATCCGCCGGCGGTATCTGGGTGAGTCGCATTCATTGTTCGCGCAATCGCTGAACAATTACGCAATTTTTCTTCGAGCGAGCGGGGAAGCGGTTGCGGGTGACTCGGTGAGCCTGCTTGCCCTCGACGCCTGGCGCTTGTCGGTAGGGGAAAATCACCCCGACTTTGCGGCGGGGCTGAACGGGGTGGCCGTTGGGCGGCTTGCTCGCAGCGACTGTACCGGCGCTATCCCATTCTTCCGGCGTTCGGCAGACATTTTCGAGGCGGCGGTGAACGCGGACTACTGGCTGTCGAATGCCATCCGCATCAACCTCGGCCGCTGTCTCACCCAGACGAAGCAGTTCGCTGAGGCGGAACGTGTGCTGCTCGCATCGCACGAGCGCCTGGCGAGGGTGCTTGGGGACACCTCGGGGCAGGCGCGACGCGCGCGAGCCGGGCTGGTGTCGCTCTACGATGCCTGGGGCCGGCCGAGGCGTGCCGCGGCTTTCCGGGCCATCGCGGACAGCAGCGGATAAGGGGTCAGAACGGCGTCAGACTCTGGCGGTGATAAGAATTGGCGCGCGACTGCGCCTTGATGAGCAGGAGTCATTCGCAACCCTCATCAGGAGCTGCTAAATGCGCGCACCGATCCGGATTTTCCTTCCGCTCTTCTGTTTTGCCGCACTCTCTCTCGCCTGTAGTGGCGGTGACGGGGGTGGTAGTCCCACCGAGCCTCCTCCTGCGCGCGCGATCCTGGAACTGCAGTTTGCGAACGTCGAAGTCATCGACGACTGCGACGGCATCGAGGGTGCTGGCGACTTCGAGTTCAGCGTCATGGTGGTAGTGCCCGGCTCCCATGAGACCTACTTCAAGGAGTTCCTCAACCTCGGCCCCGGCGGCAAGAGCAGAGCGCTAGGTACGAAGCGGTACGAGATCCCGCTGGTGGAGGGAGCCGGGGTCACGGTCGAGTTTACCGCCACTGAGCGGGACAAGACCATCCTTGGCGTCGAGTACGCCGATGAGCGGCTCAACAACGCATGGGGCAGTCTCCGTCACCGCTACAGCTCGAATGGCTGGTCCAGCACCGGCGACCGATCGATCACGCTCGGCGTTCCCGATTGCATGGTGAAGCTCAACTGGAAGGCAGTGGGCATCTGAGGCACGTCAGGCGGCGGGAGCGCAATCCAGTGCAGCAGCCGACACCAACCTACTGGAGCGTCTTCTCGCCCAAGTAGAGCGGCCTCACGGACTCGGCGATTTCGGCCCCGCGGCCAGGACACTGATCGGCATCGTCGCAAGAAGTGGCGGCGATGCCGGACCAATCAACCCCTGTCGTACCTCGAACCGCATCGGACCCGCCACCTCCGGTGTGAACTCGAAGTCGTACGTCTCGCCGACGCCGAACCGCAGCCGAGCCATCTCGCTCACACGAGCGGGCCCGGGAAGGTCCGCGCCGTCCTTTGCAATGGGCCGCCAGTTAGCGCGCACACTGTCACGCCACAGTTCCGCCCAGACCGCCGACCGCGCGACGCTCATTTGTATGATGCGGAGCCGATAGGTCGTGCCCGCGCGCAGCACGAGCGGAGCAGACGCGCTGCCGTTCACCAGGGTGGTCACCGTTCCGTCGGCGGAACGCGATTCAGTAATCACGAGCGGGATGTCACGCGCGGGATCGCGCGGGCGATTCCGGTCGCTCACGACGAGCGCGCCCGCGAGCCCGGCATGCTGTTGTCGGATCTCGTCGGCGTGCGTG
>CBIHMX010000561.1:0-2587 GCA_966211115.1 uncultured Gemmatimonadaceae bacterium
CTCACCGGCGCCATGGAATACTTCGGGTCCGGGCCACCCTTGGGCCGACCGAGGTGGGAAAAGAGCACCACCTTTGCCCCACGCCCGGCGAGGTACTCGATGGTTGGCAGCGCGGCGCGGATGCGCGTATCATCGCCGACGCTGCCATCAGATTCGAGCGGGACGTTGAAGTCGACGCGCACGAGCGCGCGCTTTCCCCTGATCGCCGGATCAGGAAGATCGGAAACAGACTTCTTGCGCATGGATGGGAGGCGCGACACGTGGGGAACCTATTTCCCCACCATCCTGATCAGGTCAACACACCGGTTCGCATATCCCCACTCGTTGTCATACCAGCCGCTCACCTTCAGCATGGTACCGTCGACGACGTTGGTGCTCAGCGAGTCGAGGATGCAGCTGTGCGGGTTGCCGATGTAGTCCGAGGAAACCAGCTCTTCCTTCGACACCGCCAGGATTCCCTTCATCGATCCTTCGGCGGCGGCCGTGAACGCGGCATTGACCTCGGCTATCGTCACGGCTCGTTCCACTTCGACCGTGAGCTCGGTGAGTGAGACATCGGGCGTGGGGACCCGGATCGCGATTCCGTCGATCTTCCCCTTCACCTCTGGAATCACGAGGGACGTGGCCTTCGCCGCGCCGGTGGTGGTGGGGATGATCGACAGGGCGGCGGCGCGCGCCCGGCGCAGGTCCTTGTGTGGCAGGTCGAGAACGTTCTGGTCGTTCGTGTAGCTGTGGATCGTCACCATGGTGCCGTGACGGAAGCCGAAGGCATCACGAATCACCTTGACCATCGGCACGAGACAGTTCGTGGTGCACGACGCATTCGAAATGATCGTGTGTTTCGCCGCGTCGTACTTGCCGTCGTTCACGCCCAGCACGACCGTCAAATCCTCGCCCTTGGCGGGCGCCGAGATGATGACGCGCTTGGCGCCCGCGGTGATGTGCTTGCGGGCGTCGTCCGCATTCGTGAATCGGCCGGTCGATTCGAGCACGATGTCGACGCCGAGCGACTTCCACGGCAGCGCCGCCGGATCTTTCTCGGCGAATACCTTGAGCGTGTCACCATCGATGACGATGCCATCGTCCGACTTCTCGACCGTGCCGCGATAGGCGCGGTGCACCGAGTCGTACTTGAACAGGTGGGCCAGCGTCTTCGTGTCGGTCAGGTCGTTCACCGCCACGAAATCGATGTCCTTCATGCCGCCTTCCTTGGCGGCCCGGACGACCTGGCGTCCGATGCGGCCGAATCCGTTGATGCCAACCTTGATTGCCATGCGAGACCTCAGTCAGGTCGGCGCGTCGCCAGGCAGGCGTGCGCGGCCGAAGGTGACGTAGCTGATGATGCGAGCGCCGCCGGTGAAGAGGGCCGCCGCGCAGGCGTTCAGGGTCGCCGCGGTGGTGACGACATCATCCACGAGCAGCAGGTGAGCGCCGCGCAGTCGAGCCAAATCGCCGGCGACCCGAAAGGCGCCGGAAACATTGCGGAGACGCTCCTCGGGAGTCAACCGCGTCTGCGACTGCGTGAAATGATCCCGAACGAGGACATCGTGCCACACATCGACGGATGACTGCACATGCAATGCACCCGCCAGCAGTGCGCTCTGGTTGAATCCTCGTTCACGCGCGCGTTGCCGAGACAGCGGGACCGGAACAAGCGCCGTGCGCTCGGCGATCACATCCGATGGCCACGTCAGGCGCGCCATGCGTGCCGCCATGCCAGGCGCCAGCGCATGCCAGCCGTCGTACTTGAACGCGTGCACCAGGTCGCCGCCGAGGCCGTCCGGCACCCAGCAGACGGATCGGACCGCACGGACGTACGGAGGCAACAGTGGGCACCACCGGCAGTCGCCCTCGATCGAGGGATACCCGCAGCGCTCACACTGCGGTCGCGGGAGAAACGGGAGCCTCGTCCAGCAGGCGCCGCAGGCGAGGTCAGGGGCATTTTCCGGGAGACGCCCGTCGCAGGTGACGCAGCACCGGGGAAGGAGGAAGTGCCCGATCGTCCGGGCGAGCCGCCGTACCGGAGTTTCGTTAGGCGCGGAGGGCGTGGCGCATGACGTCCCGGTCGGCGGGGCGGCCGAACCATCGCTCGAAGGCTTCTGCTCCCTGTGCAATGAGCATCTCCAGTCCATCGGCCGCGCGGTGCCCGGCCGCGGTCGCGGCCAGGACCCACGGTGTCTGACCGGGACGGTAAGCCAGGTCCATCACCACAGCGTCACGCGGGAGACTTGCGATCGGAACGGGCAGGCCATCGCCGGACAACCCCACCGGCGTGGCGTTGATGACGACGCTCGCGCCCGCAACGCATTCGTCGACCGAGCGCGTTGCGACGATAAACGGAAATCGCGTCGCGAGATCAGCGATCCGGCTGGACGTCCGCCCATGCACGCGCACCTGCACGGCGGGCCACTCCGCAAGGACCGCGCCGACGGCCGCGGCGGCACCACCCGCGCCGAGCAAGGCAACGCGTGCACCCGTGGGCACCGAGCCGAGGACCTGGTCGGCGAGCGCGCGAAAACCGGCAACGTCGGTGTTGTCGCCGACCAGCTTTCCATTTTCGTGCCAGAACGTGTTCACGGCGCCGGTT
>CBIHMX010000562.1:0-2582 GCA_966211115.1 uncultured Gemmatimonadaceae bacterium
GGTTGAGCTCTGCTTCGGTCAACGCCGCGTCAGCCGCGGCGCGGCTTTCACGCGCCGCCAGCGCGGCGTAGTACTGCTGCGCCACCGAATACGCGACCGAAAATTCGGCAGCGACTTCGTTGGCCTCGGCCGCCGCGACGTTGGCCCTCGCGGCCCGAAGCTGGAAGTTCCGGTCACCGCCGTCGAAGATCAGCCAGTTGGCCGAGAGCCGGCGGCTCCAGCTCCACGGCGTCACGCTGTTGCGGCTGATGATGTCGCCGGCGCTGTTGAACGTCTGACCGCCGGACCAGCCCGAGGAAAAGCTTCCGCTCACCGTCGGCAGGAAGGCCGCCATGCGCGTGCGGACGGACGCTTCGTTGGCGTTGATCGCGTTACGGGCCGAAATCACCTGCGGCGAGTTCTGCCTCGCCAGTTCAATGGCTTCGTTGAGGGTGATCGACCGGGCAGAGTCGGTCGATACCTGTGCCGAAAGCGCCGCCGGTAGCAGCGCGGCAAGAAGGAAAGCACGCATCAGTTGTCGTCGTCGCGAGGCTTGTTGGTGTCGTTCATCTCCGCCAGGACCTTCTCGAACTCGATCCGCTGCGCCGGCGTGAGCATCAGTCGGATTTCATCGCGCGCCCGCATCTTGATGGAATCGAGCGCAGGGCGCAGCGGAGACATGACGATCGAGTACCGCCGGTGGCGTTCGTCGACGATCGAGTCGAGCTTCGCGTTCTGCGCGGCGTCGAGCTGCAGCCGGTCGGCGAGCGACATGCGGCCGCTTTCCGGGCGAGAAATGCGGTCGCGCAGCATCATGCGATCCGCCGTGAACCCCAGGGCGCCGCCGACCACGACGGCACCCAGGAGAAATGCAATGGCTACGTTCTTCGATTGTTGCATGTCGCGCACTCCTAGCGCGTTATGAGATAGCGCAGGGTGGCTTCCCGCCGACCAGCGCGGTCACCGCCGGCCGATTCGATGATCGGGACCTCGCTCGGCATATCGAGCAGTTCCTGCCAGGCGACCCGGTCCTGTGCCTTACGAGTCTGCCACGCGGCGATACCGGCAGCGGCGAGCGCCAGCGCGGCCGCCGCCAGTCCGGCGCGGCTCCAGGCGGGGAAATACGACCACCATTCCCGCGCGCCCTCGGTCGAGATGCGCGACATGATGCGCCGCTCGAGGAACGCCCAATACGACTGGCCCCCTGGCGCACTGTATTCGATCCGCAATGCGGCGTGCAGCTCGTCGTCGCGAGGGTCGCGTTCGTCGTCATGCACGAGTTTCATAGGAAGCTCCGGACTGGACCCAGCTCCTGGCGCAGGCGCGCCCGGGCATGGTGGAGGTCGGACCGGGCCGTCCCTTCCGGGATGCCCAGCATGCGACCGATCTCCGAGTGCTTGAATCCTTCAATGTCATGAAGGACGATTACTGCGCGCTGACGTTCACCGAGTGTGGTCAGCGCCTGCCGCAGCCGGCGCCGCAACTCGTCCGACTCGCCGGGATCGCGAAACGGCGATGCGATCGTATCGGCCAGTGAATCGGCATCGCGAACCTTCTTGCGACGCGTGATGTCGAGCGCCGCATTGGCGACGATCCGATGCAGCCAGGCACCAAACGCCTGGTCGGGCAGGAACCGGTCGAGGGCACGATAGGCGTGCAGGAACCCTTCCTGTACCGCGTCTTCCGCATCTTCGTGCGTGAGCACGATGGCGCGAGCAACCGCGTACGCCCTTCGTTGGTGCAACCGGACCAGCTCCGCAAATGCCTCGGTCTCCCCGCGCTGCGCGGCGACAACGAGCGCATGCTCGCGCTCCCGCGGCGTGTCACCAGCCACGGCGCGCACGCGAGCCGGCGCTTCGAGAGCGTCCGGGCTGACGGGGAGGGAGATAGCGGTCACTGAGTGGTTGCGTGGTGTCCTCCTCAAAACGCGTTCGAGGGGTGAACCGTTGATTGTCGGGTCGCTCACGCGGGCGTTGCGGCGATGCCGCCAAGTCCGAGCAAATCGGCCCGCGCCCGCATGGCCTCGAGCACGAACTGAATGTGCTCCGTGAGGTCAACGCCCAGGTCCGCAGCGCCTGAAATGATGTCGTCACGATTGCAGCCACGGGCAAATGCCTTGTCTTTCATTTTCTTTTGGACGGACCGGACATCCATGTCGTTAAGGCTGCGGGACGGCCGAACCAGCGCGGTAGCGGTGATGAGGCCGGTCAGTTCGTCGACCGCAAACAGGGCCTTGGCCATCCGGCTTTCCCGTGGTACCCCGGTGTAGCTGGCGTGGCCCAGGATAGCCTGGAGTATCGGCTCCTGGAGTCCCTGCTCGCGAAGGATCCGGACACCCTCCGACGGGTGCTCCCGGTCTGGCGCATGATCGTCGTTAGGCCAGCGTTCGTAGTCGAAATCATGCAGTAGCCCGGCCAGCCCCCAGGCCTCGACGTCCTCTCCGAATCGTTCGGCGTACGCCCGCATTGCCCCTTCCACCGCCAGCATGTGCTTCCGCAGCGAATCGCTTGCGGTGTACTCGTGCATCAGAGAAAGGGCGGCAGGGCGGGATAGGGGAGACACAGTTCGTGGTTAGTGGTTATTGGAACTGGTACGGTTAGTGA
>CBIHMX010000563.1:0-2580 GCA_966211115.1 uncultured Gemmatimonadaceae bacterium
GAACAGTTCGATACCATGTACCTCGGTGCACCGCCCCTTACTCCGATCCGTGGCGTGCAGACGTTCGACGTACCTGCCGGCGGTGGAATGTGCTTCGAACTCGTGTGCGACGTGGCGGGGGAATTCCCGTTCGTCAACCACGGGTTCGGTCACGCGCAGAAAGGCGCGATCGGGTTTCTGGTGGTGGATTAGCTATCGGTTGGACGCCTCGCGCTGGGCCCACCAGACACCGTGTTCCGGACGCATGTCGCACTCACGGTGCTGCGTGACGTAGGTGCCCTCTATGCGATCCCCGCGGCGGACGCCGGTGAAAGACGTGTTGAGGAGACATTCACAATCCGGGGAACGGTACGGCTCGATCGTACCACTGACCTGATTGTCCTCAACCAGCACAAAGCGGATCACGAGTGTCTGGGGCAGGTCTGCCGGGGGCACCGGCCGAACCTGGTTGTCGCGATGCACGAATGACCTCAGGCGCGGCGCCATGACGACGTCGCCTGTCGCTGTATCGTGACCGACGGCGAGACGGAATACGATGCTACCCGTCCTGTTCGTGCTTCGCCCCTCGTATTCCCCACGCCATTCGCCGGCCAGGTCCTGAATGCCCCACGAGTCACCAACAACGGGCACTGGTGCGGGATTCATGGCGCAGGCAGAAATGGCGAGTACGAGCGCGCCGTGTCTGGCGAAACCCATGGACCCTCCTTGTAGAGTCGTCTGGTTGCAAAGATGGGCTCCGCGATGGTTCATGCGGGTCGCGCATTTGCCGGAAAGATTGTAGGGGAAACGCCCATCGGTTGCGGGCGAAGCCGACGACATCGCACGTTCCCTCGGGACATGATGTTCACTCATGGGCCAGCAGCCATTTCTCCAGCGGACGCGGATCGTTGCTCCTCCGGCGCTGGCGGCGCTCTTTGCGCTGGGTGGCGCGCTGCTCCTGGGAGCGCCTGAGGATCGACTGAAGGCAAACCTGGTATGGCTTACCGGGCTGGTGGTTCTGGGAGGGCCCGTAGTCTGGCGCACGCTGCGAGATGCCGTTCGTGGACACTTTGCAACGGACATCGTCGCGGCGATGGCAATCATGACGTCGGTCGTGCTCGCGCAGCCGCTGGCCGGCCTGATCGTCGTGCTGATGCAGACAGGTGGTGAAGCGCTCGAGCGGTATGCGGAGGGAAGGGCCTCGCAGGCCGTCCGCCGGCTCGAGGAGGACGCACCTCGTCAGGCGCACCGGATCATTCGTGGGCTCACCGAGGACATTGCGGCGACGGCCATCGTTCCCGGTGACCTGCTGCTGGTTCGCCCCGGCGAGCTCGTTCCATGCGACGGGATCGTGTGTTCCGGTGCGTCTCACGTCGACACTTCACGGCTCACCGGTGAACCGTTGCCGGAGCGCGTGCTGCCTGGCAGCAAGCTGATGAGCGGGACGCTAAACATCGAGGGCGCGCTCGAGCTGCGAGTGACCGCAACCGCCGGCGAAAGCCAGTATGCGCGCATCGTCGAACTCGTCCGCTCGGCGGCCGGAAGCAAGGCGCCACTTCAGCGGCTGGCGGATCGTTATGCAGCCTGGTTCACTCCGGTGGTGCTGCTGGCATGCGCGGTGACGTGGGCAATGTCGGGGGACTCGATGCGCGTACTGGCGGTCCTGGTGGTGGCCACACCCTGCCCGCTCATACTTGCAACGCCGGTCGCGATCATCGGTGGCATCAACCGCGCCGCCTCGCGGCAGGTCGTGATGAAGACCGGCGGAGCGCTCGAACGATTGAGCGCAGTGCGCGTGGCGGTCTTTGACAAGACCGGGACACTCACCGTTGGCCGTCCGCAGGTATCGCGTGTAACTGCCATCCCGCCCTTCGGCGATCGTGAAGTGCTCGTTCTCGCCGGATCACTTGAACAGCATTCCGGTCACGCGCTGGCACGCAGCGTCGTCGATGCCGCGTTGCGCCTCGAGAGCCCGTTGCCGACGCCGGCCGCCGTGGTGGAGGATCCCGGGTCCGGCATTACCGGTTGGGTAGGCGAACGTATCGTGACCGTCGGTGGACGACACTATGTCGCCAGCCGCACCACGGCCGGCCCGAACGGGGTCGAAGCGGGCAATGCGTTTTCGCTCGAGGGATTGCACGCGTGCGTGGGCATCGATGGAAGGCTGGCCGGTTTCGTCGAATTCGCCGACCAAGTCCGGCCTGACGCCAACGACGTCATTGCGACGCTCCGCTCGCTCGGCATCCGTCGCGTGCTGCTCATGTCCGGCGACCACACACCTAACGTGACGGACGTGGCGCGCCAGGTGGGGATCGAGGAGGCCACAGGTGACCTCCTGCCCGGGGCCAAACTCGAACGCATCGCCCGAATATCCGCGCAGGAAGGGCCGGTGATGATGGTCGGCGACGGCACGAACGATGCGCCCGCGCTGAGTCGCGCCGCGGTGGGCGTTGCGATGGCGGGTCACGGTGGCGGCGTGACCGCGGAGGCGGCGGACATCCTCATTCTGAACGACGACCTCTCGCGAATTGGCGAGGCGATGATGTTCAGCGCCCGTTCCATGCGTAACGCCCGCCAGAGCAGCTGGGTCGGGTGGTTGCT
>CBIHMX010000564.1:0-2577 GCA_966211115.1 uncultured Gemmatimonadaceae bacterium
GGCTCGAGATGGCGCTCATCCGCAATCACTATGTCGGCCGGACGTTCATTCAGCCGTCGCAGGGTGATCGCGACGCCAAGGTCAAGGTCAAGTACAATCCGGTGAAGGAAGTCCTTGCCGGCAAGAGCGTAGTCATGGTCGACGACTCGATCGTGCGTGGTACGACGACCAGGGGACTGGTCGCGATGATCCGGAACGCCGGCGCCCGCGAGGTGCACATGCGCGTCTCGTCGCCGCCGATCACCGGGCCGTGCTATTACGGCATCGACACGCCGCGCAAAGAGGAGCTCATCGCGGCCAACTATTCCATCGAGGAGATCGCAACGCGAATCGGTGTTGATTCGCTCGGGTACCTCTCGCTCGAGGGGATGCTGGCGGCCGTGCCCGATGGACCGACCGGCTTCTGCCACGCCTGCTTCTCCGGCGAATATCCGACCGCCCCTCCCACCGTCTCGGACAAGCTTCATCTGGTAGGTACGAGCTAGCCGATTGGCGTCCCGGAACCCTCGAGGACGCCAGTGGGTAGGACCGCCGTCCTCTTCGGAGAGCGAAGATGGGAACGGTGTCGCGTGTCCTTGGGCTGTTGTTCCTGATTGCACCCGTCGTTCTTCGGGCCCAGGACGTGACCGGTACGCTTCGCGGAATTGTGCGAAACGAGACGGGACGGCCCATCGAGCACGCTCTGGTCGTTCTCGACCCCACCAGCGGCAGGCGAGAAACGCGTACTGACCGTGATGGCCAGTTCAGCTTCCTGGGAGTTACGCCGGGTGCACACGCCCTCCGAGTGACATTTGTTGGGTATCGCCCTCAGGATCGTACGGTCGATGCGGCGCGAGGTGTCGTGGATATCGACGTCACGCTCGAAGGCCTTGTGCAGGTACTGACCGGCGTCGAAGTCACTGCGACCCGCAGTGGGCTCTTCGGGTCAGTGATCGCGAAAGACTCATTGCTTCCGGTGCCTGACGCGCGCATTGAAGTCCTGGGCGGACGCACGAGCGATACCACTGGTTCGGACGGTGTTTTCAACTTTCCCTTGCTGAAGCCCGGGTCGTACCTCGTTCGCGTTCGTCACAGCCAGTTCGCGTCACGGGTTCAATCGATCGTCGTTCCCGAGAAGGGTGGCACGCAGCTGGATCTCGTGGTCGAGCGCGGATTGCTCAGCCGCGATGCCCACATGGAGCAGTTGTATCGGGAGCTCGACTCGCGCGTGCACTGGATGGGAACGACCGCGGCCATGATTTCACGAGAGGAGCTCAAGGGCGGTTTGATGACAACCCTGGATGCTGCCCTGCCGGGGTCGGTCAGTTTCATGAAGGCGGGCTTTTACCCGGCGCGTGAGGGTTGGGAAGGCGCCTGCCTTTTTGTAGATGGCGTGGCACGCCCTGGAATGACGATAAGCAACTTCGCAATCGAGGAGATCGAAGCGATCGAGCTTTACGGCCCGCCACTGAATCGCAGCGATCCCACGGGTACGCTGGCGTCACGCTGGCCAGCCAAGGCCATGTGCGGGATGTCCATGGGACCCAGTGTTCCATTTGAGCGCGGGGGCAGCGGAAGCTCCGTGCACCTTTCACCCAATGCTATTCGGGTGGCGTTCGTCGTGATCTGGCGCAGGCTGCGTTAGCGGACGTCGGAGCAAGATTGCCGTTGCTCGACCCGGGCCCGGGGAGTCAGTTTGGGTACCACTTCGCGTATGTAAGTCACCCGCTGGTCTCGCCGCCATGCCTCCGCTCGTCTACTTCTTCGGGAACGGTCGCGCCGACGGAACGCGCGAGATGAAGAGCGTCCTCGGCGGTAAGGGGGCGAACCTGGCCGAGATGACCAACCTGGGCGTGCCGGTTCCGCCGGGGTTCACCATCGCCTGCAGCGCGTGCAACGACTACCTCTCGTCAGGCGGCGTGCCGGACGCGCTGCGCGAAGAAGTCGGCCAGCACATCGCCTATCTCGAACAGGCCACCGGCCGCAAGCTTGGCGACCCGGCCAACCCGCTGCTGGTCTCCGTACGCAGTGGAGCCGCCGTATCGATGCCGGGAATGATGGAAACGGTCCTGAACCTCGGGTTGAATGACGAGACCATCAAGGGACTGTCCACCCAGAGCGGAAATCCGCGATTCGCATGGGACGCCTATCGCCGGTTCCTCCAGATGTACGGCGACGTGGTGCTCAACGTACCAGCCTCGCGCTTCGAGGCACTGCTCACGTCGAAACGGTTGCTGGCGCGGGTCGAGAACGACAGCGAGTTGACCGAGTCGGCCCTTCACTCGCTGGCGAGCGAATACAAGGCGCTCGTACGCAACACGACCGGCGCGGAATTCCCGATGGATCCGGAAGCGCAGCTGTGGGGCGCGATCGAGGCGGTATGGCGATCGTGGACTCTCAAGAAGGCCATCGACTATCGCCGCGCGAACAACATCCCCGACGACCTTGGCACCGGCGTGAATGTCGTGGCGATGGTGTTCGGGAACATGGGCGACGACTCGGGCACGGGCGTCGCCTTCACGCGCGATCCGTCCACCGGCGAGAAGCGCAGGCCCGAATAGCGCGCCACAGCCTCTTCTCCGCTTATTTCGTAGCCGA
>CBIHMX010000565.1:0-2574 GCA_966211115.1 uncultured Gemmatimonadaceae bacterium
GGGACCATCAAGAATCGTGTAGAGCGTGTAGTGGATTCCGCCACCACCGTAGCTGCCCCGGACCAACTGCCGGACTTCGCGAAACGGCCCACGGATCACGGCCAGCGTGTCAGGCCGGCCAGCAATTGGATCAGTCGAAGGTATTCGCGGACGCCGGTGAATGATGACCGCCAGCGACTCGGCGTTCTGGGTGTACTGGTAGATGCGTGCGCCAGGCTGCGTGCCGTATCTGGTCGCCTCCACTTCGAGGAGGTGGCCGCTGGCATCAGCACCCGCGAGCGTGGCCGACATGCCGGCCATCCCGCGCTGCCAGGCGCTGATCATGTGCACAGGTGTCGTTCCATCGAGCACGAGCCATCGGCCCTCGCCGGCCGGCGCGAGTGTGGAGTCGCCGCCGAGCGCATGCAGAGGACCCACCTCTCCCCGGTATTCGCCAGGTCCGCTCCCTTCCCTGCTCACCTCGTCGATCGAGCCCGAGGTGAAATCGAGCACCACAAATGACGGTTTCGGTGACACGGACGCGAGCACTCGACCGTCGGCGAGTTCGCGAACGCTACTTATCCAGCTAAAGCCGTCATCGAGCCGCGCCGGAGCGCTCGTCAGGCGGAGCGTTGGCACTTCCTGAGCGACCACCGCCGACAACAGTGCGATGCCTGGCACGGCCAACAATGACATGAACCGGGGAGTCATGATTCGTTTGCGCTTCAGGGCCGCCGCACGAGATCGTACAGGCGTACCGTCTGGACTCCATCGGCATCCTGCCTGATGCCAAGCACGTAGTTCGGACCGGCATCTGTCACCGTCAGGGCTGTTGGTACGGTGACGCGCCCAACGAGGTCGCCCTCGACCGTGAAGCACCACCAGGATTGCTCCACGTCACCGGGACGTTTGTAGGAGCCCAACCAGATCCGATTCTCCGCGTCGATCACGATCTGTGAGCTGATCGCGGGAAAAACCAACGCATGAGGTTCCTTCTGCAGATCGTCGCGCATTTGTGCGCGCCGATCCTCCCTTACGGCGGCGACCCCTTCGGCGATGTAGGCGGTCTTGTGCGCCTGCTGGACGGTTTGTGCGTCGGCCTCGCGCCGCACACGGCGGACGATCTTTCCGGCGGCATCGAGAACGTCGAACCCGAACGTTCTCGTGTCCGTCACGATCAGATGATTGCCGGCAACAGCAAACGCCGCATCGAGTCCGAACAGGCGGACACCATTCCTGAATCCACCGGCGCGGGGTCCTTCCTCAATGCTACTGACTTGAAGCTCCCGTCCCGGGAATCGGCCAAGCAGCGCTCCCGGTTTGCCATCGCTCCGATACGTCACCAGGGGCACCACCAGCCGTTCTATGCGAGGAGGGCCCTGCGCCGCGAGTTCGATCGACGAACCACTGGCCATGACGGGCGTCCCGTTAGGCAATATTCCCGCAAGCGTCATCTCCATCATGTTCATGTGCTCATTTCGCAGGAGCAGGCCCTGCCTGACGAAACCGGAATCCCCGTAGATGGAGAACCGAACCTGGCGGAAGTCGTATGCGGCAATGGAATCGCGTCCGTACCGGGCCAGCCATCGTGGACCCGTGAACTCGCCCGGCCCCGAACCTTCACGCCCGATCGCCGATTCGAGCGCGCCGGATGGAAGAAACCGGAGTAGCTGCCTGCGGCCGCCGTCCAGCACGACGATTCTCTCGTCAGGCATCCGCAGCGCGCCAACCACGCGCGTCAGTTCAGCGCCGGCTTCCGTGCCGATCACCACACGCGTCGGCTGGAGAGCATAAACAGGCGCCACGGCTGACTCCCGGTGCGTCACGACCTGGATGCCAGCGCTGTCGCGGACGACACCACGATCCTGACTCGTCGCTGCTTCCAACGGGAGGATTGCCACGAGTGCCAGCAGGGTCCGCCTCATTGTGTCCTCCGGAGTGCTCTCCCAGACGATACGCCAGACCAGCCCAATTGTCAGGACGTTGCGATCGACTCCAGCGTGAGCCGGTCCATGCGGTGACCGCCTTCGAAAGACAGATGTCGCGGCGTTACACCCGCGGCGACAAGCCGGCTGTCATGATCACCCTCTGCAATCCACGAGGCGTATTCGTCGGTCGTGCCTGCCACCATCGTCACGCCGCCCGAAAGCTTCGTGAAGACCGCCGGATCGACGTCGGGAGGAATCTGGCCGGCCCACGCAATCAACCGGTCGACCTTCGCGCTGCCTGACGAGATCCACCGCGCCGCCGTCGCCACGCCCTGGGAGAAACCGAGCACGGTGACTCGTGAGGCATCGGCCGCGGTGTCGCTCCAGACGGCATCGAGATATTCCACGTAGTCAGCGATCTCGTTGTCGCGATCTTCGCGCGTCATCCACGTCGCGCCGATCTTGGCGTTTTTCGTCCCGCTGGAACCACTTTGCGGGATGTAATGCCGGCTGAGCGCCTCAGGAGCGACAATCAGCCGAGAGGGTGTCGCGATGCTCTTGAAGTAGCCGATGAATACCGACGCCAACTGGCCAAGGCCGTGCAGGACGATCCAGGCTTCATCGAGCGTCTCGCCGCCGCCCGCGGTGTAGTATCGCGCGCGACGGG
>CBIHMX010000566.1:0-2570 GCA_966211115.1 uncultured Gemmatimonadaceae bacterium
TCGATAGCGTCACGCCCGGCGAACATTTCCTGCTCGTTGCTCGCCTCGGATTCCGACTGGCGGCCGTCGGTATCCGACCAGCCGCGCGGCTATGACGTACCGCGCGAGCCGATCGACAACATCGCGCGTGTCATCGTCATATGGCTGGGCAGAAGGCGCTGATGGGGATGAGTTGGTGAGTTGATGAGCAATCACTTCAACGCATCAACTCACCAGTCCCCCCAACTCCGATCAGTCTCCGGCTTCCGGGACCGCCCCCGGCGGCACGCGGTGCTCGGCGGTCGTCTGCGCGACGCGGATGCCGACCTTCCGGCTGAACCAGCTCCGCCACTGGTCGAAGATCTCGTAGAACGTCGGGATGGCAATCAGCGTCAGCAGCGTGGACGTGATCACGCCGCCAATCACCGCCCTGCCTAACGGAGCGCGGAAGTCGGCGCCCTCGCCGGCCCCGATCGCCACCGGCATCATGCCGGCGATCAGCGCGAACGTCGTCATGAGGATCGGCCGTAACCGGATGGCGCCACCCTCGATGAGCGCATCGCGCAGTGACAGCCCGTCGCGTTCGCGCGCCCACTTGGCGAAGTCGATCAGCAATATCGCGTTCTTGGCGACGATCCCCATCAACAGGATCACCCCGATCAGGCTCATGATGTTGAGCGTGTCGCCGGTGATCAACAGCGCCAGCACCACGCCGATCAATGACAGCGGCAGCGACATCAGGATCGCCAGCGGATCGACGAACGAACCGAACTGCATCACCAGGATGAGGTACATGAGCAACACCGCGGTGCCGAGCGCCGCGAATACCTGGCCGAAGACCTCGGCCTGGTCCTTGGCCTCACCGCCCTGCGTGAGCCGGTACCCCTCGGGCAGCTCGCCGAGGATCGGCGCCAGTGCGACGTCGATGTCGGCCATGACTTCGGAGAGCGAACGGCCCTCGGTATTGGCCTGCACCGTCACGACCTTGGCGCGGTCGAGGTGGTCGATCTGCGCCGGGCCGATGCTCTGTCGTACGGTCGCGATCTGGCCTAACGGCAACGTGACCGGCCCGCTCGCCCCCTGGATGGTGATCGGGAGCTGCTCGAGGTCAGCGGTGCGACTCCGCGCCTCGGGCGAGAGCCGGACGTAGACGTCGCGCGTCTCGCCCTGCGGGTCGACCCAGTCGCCGGCGTCGATCCCGGCAAACGCCGGCCGCAGGGCCTGGGCCACCTGGCCGACCGTGATGCCTAACGAACCGGCGACGCCGCGGTTGAGCTGGACGTCCAGCTCCGGCGTCTGGCCCTTGGTCGACAGCCCGACGTCGACGGCGCCGGGAACGGATTTCACCGCCGCCAGCATCCGATCGGCAAACTGCGCCAGCGTCCGCGAATCCTCGCCACGCAGCTCGAGCTGGATCTGCTTGAAATTCCCCGCCCACACGTTGTTGAACACCGTGAACGTCGCCCCGCCAATCCTCGACAGGTCGCGGCGGAGCAGCGCGCTGAACTCGTTCTGGGGCAGGTCCCGTTCCGCCTTCTTCGTCATCTTCACGTAGACGTCGGCGCGGTCCACACCGCCCGACGCGCCACCGATCGTCGTGTACGTCGCCGCCGTTTCCGTGTAGCCCCGGGCGATGCGCGCCGCTTCTTCTGCCTTGAGCCGCGTGTACTCGAGGTTCGAGCCCGGCGGCGTCTCCACGACGATCAGCGCCTCCGAATTGTCGGCGTCCGGCATGAAGCCGCCACCGCCGAACATCACCTGCAGCGTGATCGCCCCGACGAACGACAGCACCGACAGGCCCACCACCGCCCAGCGGTGGTCGAGCGCCCAGGCGATCAACTTCCGGTAGTTGTCTGCCTGACGATTGAACCATTTGTTGAACCGGTCCAGTGCCCGCGATATCGGGTTGCGATGCTGGCCTTCCTCCAGTTCGGGGTCGGCCCAGTACGCCGACAGCATCGGGTCGAGCGAAAACGAGACGAACAGCGACACCAGCACCGAGCAGGCGATCGTCAGCGCAAACGGCTTGAACCACTGCCCGGCGATGCCGCTGATGAACGCGATCGGGATGAACACCGAGACGATCGAGAACGTCGTCGCGGCGACCGCCAGCCCGATCTCGTCGGTGCCGTCGCGGGCCGCGGTGAAATGGTCTTTCCCCATCTCGATGTGCCTGACGATGTTCTCGCGCACGACTATCGCGTCGTCGATCAGGATACCGATCGCCAGCGAAAGCCCCATCAGGGACATCGTGTTCAGCGTAAAGCCGAACACCAGCACCGCGATGAATGACGCCAGCACCGAAACCGGCAGCGCCAGGCCGGTGATGACCGTCGATCGCCACGAGTTCAGGAACACGAACACGACCAGCACCGTCAGCAACGCGCCGACAAACAATGCCTCCTCGACGCTCGCCACCGACGCTTCGACGCGCTCGCCGGAATTCTTCACCACTTCGATCCGGACGCCGGTCGGCAGCGTCCGCTGCAGTTCCTCGAGACGCGTCACGACACGCTCGGCGACGTCCGTGGTGCTGTATCCCTTCGACTTGCGGACGTCGATACCGTCCGCGTCACGACCATTGTAGATCG
>CBIHMX010000567.1:0-2570 GCA_966211115.1 uncultured Gemmatimonadaceae bacterium
CACCTGGACCTGACGAATCGCGACATGTTCGAGACCAGAGAGGACTGGTGGCAAGCCCCCTGATCCCCGAATTCCGCGGCGCGCGCCGCCGGCTCGTCGAGGCCCTCCAGGACAGCGGCATTTCCAACCTCGCGGTGTTGCGAGCGTTCGAACAGACGCCGCGGCACCTGTTCGTGCCCAGTGGCGTGCGCCACCGCGCCTACGAGGACAGTGCGCTGCCGATCGGGAGCGGGCAGACGATCTCGCAGCCCTCGGTGCACGCCCGCTACCTGCAACTGCTCGGTCTCAAGGGCACCGAGACCGTCCTCGAGATCGGAACGGGTTCCGGATACCAGACGGTCCTGCTCAGCCACCTGGCGGCGCGGGTCTTCTCGATCGAGCGCGTGCCGGAGCTTCTCGAGCGCGCACGGGACGTGATCGCCGAATGTGGTGTGCGAAACGTGTCACTGATGCTTGGTGATGGAACCCTCGGTTGGCGCGCCCACGCGCCGTATGACGCGATCCTCGTCAGTGCCGCGGCGCCGGACGTGCCCGCGCCGCTGCTCGAGCAGCTGGCGGATGGCGGAAGGATGATCGTGCCGATCGGCGACATGGAGGTGCAGATGCTGGCGATGATCACGCGGGACGGTGATCGCGTGGAGCGCCGTGACATCGCGCCGGTTCGATTCGTCCCGCTGTGGGGGACTCACGGATGGTCGGGCTGACGCGCCCGACCGGCGGTCGCAGTCCCGTCCACGGAGACGAGCGTCATGCAGAGACCGGCCATCCGTCCCTTCAGCGGACGAGCGATCACGCAGGCTGAGCCTGCGACTTTTTCGTACGCGCCCGCGCGGCCGTTCTCGTTTACGGGCGCGCGCCCGAAACCGGAGGTCACGACCTCGGTGGCGACCAGGACGCCGGTGCGCAGTCCGACGCCGCTGTGGACCGTGGCCGTCTATGAACCGGGTCTCGAGCAAGTCGCCTCCCGGGCCGATGAAGGCTCGGCGGCCGACGACATCGTCGAAGCCAGCCTCGCTCTCGCCGAAGACGTGGTCGAGGCAGGACGCCATGCCACGAGCCAGGCGGCCGCCGAGGTGCTCGAAGTCGTGGCGCTGCGGCTGCGCCGCGGCGAAATTCTCCTGGCACCCGGCGCCTCCACCAGCACTGACACCGCGGTGATCTCGGCGGTGCTGGCCGCCCTGCTGGGAGGCCGACACTAACCCCTCCTCGTTATGCCGGAAATCCACCTGCGGATCGTCGGGAAGGTCCAGGGGGTCGGGTTCCGGTGGTTCGTACGGGACAGGGCAGTGGCGCTGGGGCTGGACGGCTGGGTGCGGAACTCGCGACAGGGTGACGTGGAGATCGTCGCGCGCGGTGAAGACGCCTCACTGACTGCCTTGCAGGATGCCGTCGCGCACGGGCCGGCTGGCGCCAGCGTCACGGCCGTTCGTCGTGAACCGGTCGAGCACGACGCCTCGTATCCCTCGCCGTTTACGATAGAGCCATGACGGAATCCGAGTTGCGCGCGCTGGTGCGCGATGTGCCCGACTATCCCCGGCCCGGGATCCTGTTCAAGGACATCACGCCGTTGCTCGGCCAACCGGCGGCGCTCCGGTCGGCGTGCGAGGCGATGGCGGATGCGTTTGCCGGTGAACGCGTGACTCACGTCGCCTGCATCGAGAGCCGCGGCTTCCTGTTCGGTTCTCCGATCGCAATGCGATTGAATGCCGGCGTCGTTCCGATCCGCAAGAAAGGGAAGCTGCCTTACGCGTCGGAATTCGAGGAGTACCAGCTCGAGTACGGAACGGACGCGCTGGAGATGCATGTCGACGCGTTGCCGAACGGAGCGCGCGTGCTGGTGGTGGACGACGTACTGGCGACGGGCGGGACCGCGGCGGCGGCGTGCCGGCTGATCGAACGGCTGAACGGAACGGCAGTAGGATGCTCGTTCCTGATCCGGCTGGGATTTCTTGATGGAGTGGAGCGGCTGGGCGGGTACAGGGTGGAGAGTGTGATGGTCTACTGAGCTACTCGGCGCTCGCCCGGAACACCTCATTTGCGTAAATTCCACGGTCGTCCCGGGCTGGCAGTGCGCCAGTAGTGGCGCCACGCCCCTGTAGCTCAGATGGATAGAGCAGCGGTTTCCTAAACCGTTGGCCGCGTGTTCGAGTCACGCCAGGGGCACTGTAAAATCCGTCGGTTTGCGCCGGCGTTCACCCTTTCAGGAATCACAATGGCCAAGTCGGATCCGGCGGCGCCCGTACCCATCGAGGACACAACCGAGTCGTTCTTTGACTGGGTTCGCACGAACTCCAATGCCCTTTCGATCGGTGGCATGGTGGTCGTCGCCGCCGTGGCCATCGGGATGCTCTGGCGTGCGTCCGCCGAAAAGAAAGAGATGCGCGCGAGCGAAGCGCTGGCGGCCGCGCAGGCGGTCGTGCAGTCGGGTAACGCCGCGCTGGCCCAATCCGACCTGACGGCCATGATCAGGCGATACGGCGACACGAAGGCCGGCATGCAGGGACGATTGCTGCTGACCCAGGTGCTGTACGGGCAGGGCAAGTTCGACGAAGGGCTCAAGGAGCTCGAGT
>CBIHMX010000568.1:0-2569 GCA_966211115.1 uncultured Gemmatimonadaceae bacterium
GTTTGATTACTCGGTTGCCACCAATGGAATCACGAACGCTCACCGACGAGACTTCATTTTTCACCTCGGTGTAACGCCCACTGGTGGACTCCGTGTATTTGCGGACAACAATTCCGACCTGGCTGGTGTGCCAAACGCATTCATATTGGACCAGGCCGGAAGTGTCGAGATCACGACCGCCGGATGGTACAAGCTCCAGCACGTGTTCTATGACAACGCTGGTGTCTTGGCCGTCGATATGCGGCTGCTCAACAGCGGAGGCGCGGCACTTTTCAGCACAACCCGTTCTGATCCGTCAGACCAGATCGGCGTCACCGTTGGTGGAAACCGATACGGCTGGTTCGTTTTCAGCACGCGTTCGTTGGCGATTGACAATCACCGTCGTGCGACCGCGGCGCCTCAGTCACCTGGTGACACGCATATCACGGTAACGCCCCTTTCCCCGGTCTTCGGAGTCAACAACGTCGTTGGAGTTCCTGCTGATGCGGCGCCAGGGTTCCCGGGAGGCAGCTTTGCATCGAACGGCGTCGCGAAGTCGGACATGTACTTCACGCCGGAGGCGTTGTTCCAGGGGCGCGAGGTGACGGTCGGTCAGGTTGCGCGGATGAGCTACTGGACCCGAATCGGCACCACTCACGTGGTCAATCCCGCCGATTGGTTCATGAACATCTACACGAAACCGTTCGCGGGTGACGTGTCGACACCGACCTGGTACGGTAGCCGATTCGGTACCGAGCCGTATTTCTCGGCGAACATCGCTGATCCAGCCAACACGTGGAACCTGTGGTCGACAAATCTCGACGCCAACACGCTCCGATTTTTTGAATCGACGCAGGGTGCGCCGGGGGCGAACTTCGGGAGCTACACGGACCCGGCGTGGGCGTTGTTCATTGCGTTCCCCTCTCTCGGAACGTCCGTTCACCGCGCCAGTCAGGCGATCCTCTTCTTCTCCATTCAGACGGGGAGTGCGTGGGCGACTGGTTTCACCGGCCAGCTTGACGGCCTACGGATCGAGTTGACGGATGGGTCGGTCGCAACGGTCAACTTTGAACCTGTGGACGAAGCACCTGTCGTCACGAACGTCGAAGTCACCCCCAACCCCGCGCCGTACACGACGGCCAGTTATGCGCTCACAGCAACAGCGAGCGATGACTTCGCAGTGACTTCGGCATCGTACACCGTGGATGGGGGGGCCGCGGTTGCCTTCTCATTCACCGCCGGCTCTCCTGTTGCGCTCAGCGCATCACTAGGCGCGCTTGCCGCCGGCGTACACGAGGTGTGTGTGACTGCCCAGGATGCGGCGCTCAACAGCAGCAACACCGAATGCACGCTGCTGGCCGTCTACGATCCGAGTGCTGGATTCGTTACCGGCGGAGGCTGGTTCACCTCTCCAGCCGGCGCCTATGTCCCAGACGCGCAGCTCACCGGTAAGGCGACGTTCGGGTTCGTGTCGAAGTATGTGAAGGGAAAGACCGAGCCAACCGGGAACACTTCGTTCGCTTTTCAAACAGCCACGCTGAGTTTTTCCAGCGATAGCTATCAATGGCTCGTGGTCAATCAGGCAGGAACGAACGCGCAGTTCAAAGGCGTAGGCATCCTGAATGGAGTGCCCGGCCACCAGTTCATGGTATGGGCCAAGGATGGTGATCCTGACACGTTCCGTATCAAGATCTCTGACCCGGGCGGGACGATCGTGTACGACAACACACAGGATGGCGAGTTCGGCACCGAACTCGGTGGTGGGAGCATTTCAATCCACGTGCGGAAGTAGCGATTGCATCAACGCATCACGAAGAAGGGGTACCCCTCGCGGGTACCCTTTTTTCGTGTTTGCCGGCCTGCGCGAAGAAGTGAGTTCTCGCGAGTGTAACTTTCAGTGCATGGGCAGCCACCCGCTTGACGCATTTCATCCTCTGGTTCATCGCTGGTTTGACGAGGAACTTGGCGAGCCGTCGCGGCCGCAGCTTCAGGGATGGCCGGCGATTGCCAGCGGTGACGACACACTGATCCTCGCCCCCACCGGCACGGGGAAGACTCTCACCGCGTTCCTCTATGAACTGAACGCCCTCATCACCGAGGGTCAGGAGCGACCACTCGCCAACGCGATACATCTATTGTATGTGTCGCCGCTCAAGGCGCTCAGCAATGACATCCAGCGCAACCTCGAGCTGCCCCTGGCGCAGCTGAAACAGCGGTTTGCGGCAGCACACGAGGACTTTCCCGAGATTCGTGTGGCCGTGCGTACGGGAGATACGCCCTCGTCCGCGCGCGCAAAGATGCTGCGTAAGACGCCGCATATCCTCATTACCACGCCGGAATCACTACACATCCTGCTGACCAGTGCCAGGAGCCGCACGATGTTCAGCAGCCTGCGCGCGGTGATCATCGACGAAATTCACGCGGTGGCCGGCACCAAGCGCGGCGCCCACCTCGCCTTGACGCTCGAGCGACTCGCCAGCGTCTCGCCGGCGCCACCGCAGCGCATCGGCCTCTCCGCTACGCAACGTCCGCTCGACGAGATCGCCCGCTTCCTCGGCGGCTGCGACGGAAAAGGGGTCAGACACCATTC
>CBIHMX010000569.1:0-2568 GCA_966211115.1 uncultured Gemmatimonadaceae bacterium
CGCGCCTAACGCGACGCGCACGCCCAGCTCGTGCTGGCGCTGGGTGACGTTGTACGCGATCACGCTGTACAGGCCGACCGCCGCCAGCACGAGTGCCAGCACGCCGAAGGCAACGAACATCGTGGCGCCAAGCTTCCAGGACTCCGTCTGCTGGCCCATCACTTCGCTGAACGGGGTGAGCTTCACGTATGAGGCGCCCGGCATCTCTTCCTGCAACCGCTTCCGCACCGTTTCGAGGTGCTGCTTCGCCGTGCCGTTCCTCACCCTGACGAACAATCCGCCGGCTTGCGGATTGAATTGCGTCGCCGGCATGTAGTAATAGAAGTTCGAATCGGGCTTGAGGCTCCCTGCCTTGATGTCTTCCGCGATGCCGACCACCGTCGTGCACGGCATCGTGTCGGCGCTGACGCGGACGCACCGGCCAATCGGGTCGCGCCCCGGCCACAGGACTTCGCCCATTTTCTGGCTAATGACCATGATCCTCGGGCCGCCGCCGAGATCCGACGACTCGATACCGCGACCGCGCAGCAGGCGCGTCCCGAACGTCTCGAAGTAACTCGGCGACACGGCGCTCAGCATGAAATTTCCCATGCGGCTGACCGTATCGATCCCCTCGACGTAGAGGCCCATGCTCCACGAGTTCCAGAACGGAACGCCGATCTGCCGGCTCGCGTTCTCGACGACGGGAATCGACTTCGCTGCCTCGAGCAATCGGGTCTTCAGCGCGACGGTTGCGGCGGAATCGAGTTCCATGCCGCGCATCTGCGTCGAAACCATCATGATGGGATCGACGTCGTAGCCGAGCCTGATGTGGCGGACGTTGCTGAGGCTGCGGACGAAGAGGCCGGCACCAACGAGCAGGATTACCGACAGCGCGCCCTGAACCACCAGCAGGCCGACCCGCATCCGCGAGCGCCCGTACGTGCCTTCGCGGGTCCCCGCCTTCAGGTCAGCCGTGAGGTCGGCGCGACTCGCCTGCAGGATCGGAGCGAGTCCGGTGAGCAGTCCCACGACGATCGCGGCCAGTGCCGCGTACAGGATCGTGCGCCAATCCTGCAAGCCGCCGGGCGCTTCGCTCTGCGGCAGGAGGCCGGCGCGGAGGGCCGCCCCGCCCCAGTTCGCGATCAGCATGCCCAGGACCCCACCCAGTACCGCGAGGAGGACACTTTCCGTGAGCAGTTGCGACAGGAGCCGGCCTCGGGTGACGCCTAACGCGAGGCGCATCGCGATCTCGCGCTTGCGGCGCAACGCGCGGGCGAGAAGCAGGTTGGCCACGTTCGCGCAGGCGATCAGCAGCACCACCACCGACATCCCGGCGACCCAGGTGGCCACCTTGGACGTCGCCGACGCGTTCGGTCCCCGCGACGGCAGGATCGACGCGATGATACCCCGCGGCTTCGCGATCGCGATCGGCGTGACACGCGGCTGCTCGACAAGCTGGTTCTGGTAACTCTTCACGAACGCATTCGAGATGTCCGTATTCGCCGCGGTGATCGACACGCCAGGCTTGCGCCTCACGATCATGTCCATCCACCCCCAGCTGTACGTCTGCCACCATGACCGGCCCTGAGGCGTGAAGTTCTGCTGGCCGGCATAGCTGGTGATCGGGATGAACGCGACCGGTGGCCGGTCCGGCCACAGGCCGACGAACCCGGGGGGCGCAACACCAACGATCGAATACTTCACCGAACCGATCTGGACGATCGAGTCGAGTACCTGCTCGCTGCCGCCGAACATCGTCTGCCACGCTGCATAGCTCAGCACCGTCACCGGTTCGCCAGACGGCACCTGGTTTTCTCCCTCGGAGAAATACCGGCCCAGAACC
The DNA here is from genome assembly GCA_966211115.1 of uncultured Gemmatimonadaceae bacterium. Classification (GTDB taxonomy): domain Bacteria; phylum Gemmatimonadota; class Gemmatimonadetes; order Gemmatimonadales; family Gemmatimonadaceae; genus JABWBJ01. Next base: position 1,826 of record CBIHMX010000569.1, read on the forward strand.
GTCGGCGCGTCGAAGAATCCGAAGAACGATGCGCTGACCACGCCGATCTGCATTTCCCGGGCGGCGTCTCCCACGCCGACAGCCATCTGCCGGCTGGTGTGTGCCGCCGTCTGGGAGAAGGAATGCGTCATCGTGTCGAGGTCCACGTAACGCGCATATTGGCTGACGCCGCCCGGACGTTCCGAGTCGCGGAAGAAGCGATACAGATAGACGCGATGCGCGGTTGCCGGATCCTTGAGAAGCGGCGGCGGCCGGAAGAGAAGCCGGTCGACGATGCCGAACATCGCCGCATTGGCGCCGATACCAAGGGCGAGCGTGACCACGACCGCGGCCGCGAATCCAGGCTTGGCGCGCAGTCCACGGAGGGCGTACCGAATATCCTGCTTCAGGGCGTCGAGAGTCATGGTGCTTCGACACTCGAAATGGACCGAGAGTTGTGCCGGAAATCGGGGCCTGACCCCGATGTCAGGTGGGTGAGGATCGGGTGCATCAAGGTGAAGTCAGACGGAAACAGTGACGGCTGCTCCGGGTCGGCGACGACGGCAACGAAGTCATCCGGCCGCAGTCCCCTGGCGAGCCGAGACGCATAGTTCACGCGGAGCGCACGGACGTAGTGGTCGACGTCATAATCGCGGGGGTCGTCGTCCGGCACCGACAGACGCCAGCCGCTCCGCGACCGGTACACGCGCACCCGGTCTCCTTTTCGCCACGCGTTCTCGCCCCGGGCCAGCATCGCCTCGTAC
>CBIHMX010000570.1:0-2551 GCA_966211115.1 uncultured Gemmatimonadaceae bacterium
CAGGAAACGGGGTCAGACGCCGTTTCTGAGAAACGGCGTCTGACCCCGTTTCTTCAGGTGTTGAACTGCTTCGCGTATTCGGCGTGGAGGCGCTGCCAGCCCTCGAACTGCATCACCTCCATACCGACCATGCGGCCGATCGGCTCTCCACCGAGCAAGTGATCCATGACGTCGAAGCAGAGGTGCCATCCGGCGGCGCCCATCGCCACATAACGGCGGTCGATGCTCGTCCATAACGTCAGGCGCGTGCCGCTGCCGTCAGGCGTCAGCTCCCAGCGCATGTCGTTCCCGCCCCAGTTGTAGACCAGTTCACGCGGCGGGTCCGCTCGAGTGACGGTGGTCTCCGTGACGTGGAGTTGTGGAGCACCGACGGTCGTGAGATTGACCTTCGCTCCAGTTGTCGCGAGGCTGGCATCGGCGTCGAACGGGGCCCACTCGCGCAGGTGTTTCGGGTCGGTGAGCGCCGTCCAGACCTTTTCTGGCGGGTGCCGCAGCTCGCGCACGAGTACGAGCGTCCATGTATCGCCTTCGCGTGATTCGATGCGAGCGCCCTGCGCGGGACCCGGCGTGTAGTTCTCCCTGGCAATCATCGTAATTCTCCTCGTTCGTGAGCGGATCGCGGTCCGTTTCGGTTACTTCCGCGGCTTGGGCCGGCGTCGGCGGGGGGCGGTCGTTCGCTTTTTCGCCTTCGCGGGATCGTCCATGCGGTCGAGATGCTGTTCGAGCGCGTCGACGCGCGCCGACCAGAAACGGCGGAAAGGGGCGAGCCAGTCATCGACCGCGGTGAGGGCATCCGGCTTCAGCCGATAAAGGCGTCGCTGGGCATCCACGGACGCCTCAACGATGCCCGCCTCGCGGAGCACGCGGAGGTGCTTCGACACAGACGGCTGGGACAGCCCCAGTTGCTGCTCGATATCGCCCACCGACTGCTCGGACGAGGCCAGCAGGCTGAGGATCGCCCTCCGGTTGGGCTCGGCGATGATGGCGAAGACGGTTTCCATGGTCGTGAATATGCACCGAAAGGTATATACGTGTCAAGGCATGTATGCTGGAAGGAACTGATAGTGGTTAGTGGTTATTGGGACTGGTATCGATATCAGTACAGACAACGCCACCGGGGTAGCTCCCACCAATGGGGGGGTAGACTCGATTTCGGACTGCCATCGTCACGGACCGACGGCGTCAGTCATTTAATCGAGTCTGACCCCATTGCCTTGCCTCACGCAATGTTGTCGCGATCGAGCCGGCGTGCCAGGAGATGCTCGTTATGCGCCAGTGGCCGCCGAGCTTCACCATCATCAGCGCGTTGACACCGCTATCGAAGGCGGGGCCGTCGGGCGAGTGACGGGAATCGTATTCGCTCAGGACGAGCGCGAAATCACCGCTCACCGTTGCCTGATGAGCGGTTTCCACCTCGAAGAAATCGTTCGCGTCGAAATGCGGTTGCCGCGTTGCACGATATTGCTCCTGGGTGAGTACCTCCGCCTCACAGGTGCCGTCGGCGTTGCGGTGAAGGACGTACGAGCACGCGCCCGCCGCGAAGAGGGAATCGTGAAGCGCCCAGTCGCGCGGCGCGCCGGCCACGCCGGAGATGGCGGAGTAGAGCGCTTTCGTGATGCTCGAGGTGTCGTCGGAAGTCATTCGGCGAATATAGGGCGTCCCTCGACCACCGTCTCGTGCTGCGTTGAGAACGACCTGCGTCGTGGACGTGCGGCTCATGGTGTAACTATCGAGTCCTCGTGAGGCACGCTGCATCTTCACCGCATGCATCCACGACTCCTCCTCCTGGCCACGATGATCGTGGTGCCGGGCGCCACGACAGTCTCGCGAGAGCAGAATAGTTCAACGACGGTGCCGGTTCCGCTCTCGGCCATCGCCGACAGCTTCATCAGCTTGAACCGGTCTGGCGGCGGCAGCAGCATCTGGGGCGACCGGAGCGATGCCACCCGCATCATGCAGTCGCGCCGGCTCGACCGGATCGCTGCCGACTTGAACGGACCGGCGCACCCTGCCGATACCGGCGCGATGAACGCCATGCTGCGCGACAACCTCGTTGAGGTCGTGAACAGCGCGATTGCGACGCGAGTTTGCCGGTTTCACCTCTGGTCGGCGCCTAACCAGTTCAGCGGCTGGCACGTCCAGGCGTCCAACTGGGCCCGTTCGGTCAGGGTCGGTGACGATTCGGCGCGCGCCCGCGCCCTGCGGGCGCTGCTCGAGCTGCCTTCGGTGATGCATGACGAGCGCGGGCTGCTGCAGCGCGGACTCGACTCCGGGTACACGTCTTCCGCCCCGGTCATGGCGGTCGTGGCGACCCAGTACACCAACCTCCTGCCTGACGACGTCACGCAATCACCGCTGTATGCTCCCGCGCTTCGAGACAGTTCACCGGAATTCCGGACGGCCTGGCGCGATGCGCTGGAGACCCGCGTGTATCCAGCCGCAGCAGGCCATCGCCGCTGGTTGACCGGTGAATACGCACCGCGCGCGCGGCCGAACGGATCGCTTGCTGGCCAACCGGATGGCGTTGCGTGTTATCGCGCATCGCTCCGCG
>CBIHMX010000571.1:0-2546 GCA_966211115.1 uncultured Gemmatimonadaceae bacterium
ACGCGGCGGTTGGCGCGACGCGTGCCGTGACCGACGAAGGCTGGCGCCCGCACAGCGACCAGATCGGCCAGACGGGCCGGCAGGTGAGTCCGGATCTCTACGTTGCCGTTGGCATCTCCGGCGCCATCCAGCATCTCGCCGGCATGCGCACGGCGCGCACGATCGTGGCGATCAACAAGGACAAGGACGCGCCGATCTTCAAGGTCGCCGACTACGGCATCGTTGGTGACGTCTTCGAAGTCGTGCCTGCGCTCACGGCTGCCATTCGCGAGGTCAAGTCGAAAGGGTAGCTGCCGAAGGCCAGAGTCCGGGGGCGGTGAGCAGAAGCACGCGCATGCGCTCGCGGACGCCTCGGTGCGTCTCCGCGCGATTCTGTGGTTAATTGGTTTTTCGGTGCCTACCTTACGGCATGGAGCCATCCAACGCCGCATTCCTGTTCGTTCTTGTCATAGCGGTAGCTGCGTTTTCATTCAGTGCGCAGCGACTGTATCGGTTCCTCCGGATCGGCAAGGACGAGCCACGGTGGAATGACGTCGGCAAGCGCATCTGGAACCTGCTCTCGATAGGCATCTTCCAGCGAAAAATTCTCCGCGATCCCGTCGCCGGTCCGCTCCACGCGCTGGTCTTCTGGGGCTTTGTCGTCCTCACCGTTGGCAGCGCAGAAATTCTTGTTGCCGGCGCCTTCCCCGGTCTCGCCTTCCGGAACTGGCTGCCCAGCGGACCGTACGCGCTGTTCGCGCTGTCGCAGGAAGGATTCGCCGCATTTGTTCTGGTCGCGGTTTCCATCCTGCTCTACCGTCGCATCGTCGTGAAGCCCCGGCGGCTGCAAGGCGACAACGTCCATTCCGGTGATGCGATCCTGATCCTGTCGATGATCGCCGGACTCATGATCACGCTGATCATGACGTCGGCGTTCGATCGCATCGTGGAACCACACCTGCCGATGGTCGTCCAGCCGTTGTCGGCTCCGGTTGCGATGGCGTTCTCCGGCATGTCACCCGGCACGGCTGACGCATTGCGCAACGCGAGTTGGTGGACGCATGCGATCATCCTGCTCGTCTTCCTCAACTACCTGCCGTACTCGAAGCACCTGCACGTCATCGTCTCGCTGCCTAACACGTTCCTGTCGAACACCAGCGGCCCGGGTATCATCGGCGCGATGAAGCCGATGGACCTCGAGGCCGACACCGAGCAGTTCGGCGCCTCGGACGTGACGCACCTGACGTGGAAGAACCTCCTCGATGGGTACAGTTGCACGGAATGCGGGCGCTGTACGGCGGTGTGTCCGGCCAACATCACCGGCAAGCCGCTCTCCCCGCGAAAAATCGTCATCAACACACGCGAGCGACTGTCGGAGGTGGCGCCGGCCATCGTCGGTGGCAACGACGTCTTCGCGCAGCCGCTGTTCGGCGACGCCACGCTCGAACTGGCGCCCGACCGGCGGCTGACGGACACGTACATCACCGAAGAAGAACTCTGGGCCTGCACGTCCTGCCGAGCCTGCGTGTACGAATGTCCGGTATCGATCGACCAGCTCGAGATCATCAACGAGCTTCGTCGCGGACTGGTGCTCACCGAGTCGCGTTTCCCGGAAGAGATTCAGCCGGCGTTCGAGTCGCTGGAACGCAACGGCTCACCATGGAAGTTCCAGCCGGCCGATCGCGCGCGATGGGCGGAAGGACTCGACATCCCGACGATGGCGGAGCTGGCCGCACGCAATGAGCGCCCCGACATCCTCTTCTGGGTCGGCTGCATGGGGTCGTTCGACGATCGTGCCAAGAAGGTCACGGTCGCCTTCGCACGGATCCTCAAGGCCGCGGGCATCCGCTTCGCGATCCTCGGCCAGGAGGAAAGTTGCCACGGCGATCCCGCGCGACGGATGGGGAACGAGTACCTCTACCAGATGCTGGCGAAGCAGGCTATCGACACGCTCAACGGATACGGCGTCACGACCATTGTCACGCACTGTCCGCATTGCTTCCACCAGATCGGCAACGAATTCCCGCAACTCGGCGGCACGTTCGAGGTCATCCACCACTCTGAATACCTCTCGCGGCTGCTCGATGAGGGGCGTGTGCCGCTCGATACCGACTCGGGGAAGTCGCTGGTGGTCGCGTATCACGACAGTTGCTACCTGGGGCGCTACAACGACATCTACGATGGGCCGCGGGACACGATTCGCCGCGCGTTGCCGGTGGTAACTCTGGTCGAGCCTGCTCGCACGCGCGATCGGGGCCTGTGCTGTGGCGCCGGTGGCGGCCGGATGTTCATGGAAGAGCGGATCGGGAAGCGGATCAACGTCGAGCGGACCGAGGAGCTATTGGCGACGGGCGCCGAAACGCTGGCGGTGGCCTGTCCGTTCTGTTTGACGATGATCAGCGACGGCGCCCGGGCGGTCGGGAGCGAAGCGGCTGTGCAGGACATTGCGGAAATCGTCGCCACGAGGCTCAGATAAAACGCTTCCGGCTGTTTCGGTTTCGTGTTCAGGAGTGCAATTTTGTGGCGGCCGGTACCTGAGCGGCCGTGCCCCTGAAACCCACACGAGT